>JAKFUT010000170.1 GCA_021732565.1 Candidatus Obscuribacterales bacterium | reverse complement strand
GCAGATCGGTTTGAGAAGTAACGTACAGGTTACGCTGCAGAGTTTACTGTAGCTCCAGTTACTACTGAGCGCCAACGAAAAAATTCACCGTGGGGGAACAGCACATGTCACATGACGAGCCAGAATATCAAATCGCAACAGAGCCTGGTAATGAAAGTGCAACAGCAGCCATGCAATCCGTGTACGAAGAGGTGTGTGGAGCATGGGCGACGGAGATGGCAAAGTCGGTTATTCCGACCCCTATACTGAAATCGGTAACGCAAGCAAGTGAACGTGCTTTCGATTCAGCCTTCAGGTCCATGCCTTTAGAGAAAATCTTGCCAGTGTTGAGTTTTGAGCGTATCTCTCCACCGGACGATTCATCAAACAGCAGGCGGGGCCCGGGAGACCACGGTTCGAAGGATGTACGCGAAGCCGAAAAAATCCTTGACAGAGAAATCAAAGATTCCGGTATGAGCAGTGAGCAGCAAACCATAACCAAAGAATTAGAGCACGCAATCCTTGAAGGCAACCCTGAAAACATTGCCAAAGGATTAAAAGAGCTCGATCGCCTCCGACAACAAGGTGACGAAAAATCGGCGAAGGAAATTGAGACAAGAATTGCAAACGACTTCAAACGAACTGGTCTCGATGTACATTTTAGCCCCGACGGCTCCATGAGTTTGAGCAAGGGAGTTCCGTACGGAATCGTAATCGAAAAGGACGCCACATGTAGCACCTTTTTCAACAGCGGTCTACTTTTCCATGAACCGGAACAAGAGCGATCTCCAGCGGAAGCAACAGGGTACGACATCCTGTCCGCAATCAACGAAAAGGTAAACCGGATTCAGGACGAAGCCAGGGCAAAATCCGAACTTAAGAACAAAGGCAAGGCTGCGGCTCAAGAAATCAACAGAAACTGAAGTAACGCTCGAATTCCCCGCGCGTCGAGCGCAAAAATCTTACTTGTCGATGGCCTCGTGTCCATGAAGAATTGCTAACTGGCCGGCTATGAGGTTAAAAGGCCAGGTATGGGCTCAACATATCAAAATCGCAGCAGTCTGTTACGAAGGCAATTCGAAACGGTATCCGACGCCATAGACGGAATGGATAACTTCCTGCCCGGCCAGAGCCTTTGAGAGTTTTTTTCGCAGATTCTTGATATGGCTATCAATCACTCGATCGTAAATTTGTTGCTCTTGCTGGTAGCACAAATCGAGTAGATGTCCTCGCGAATATACTCGCCCGGGGTTTCCCGCCATGAGCTTAAGTAATCTGAACTCGGTCGGTGTTAATTCCAATCGTTGACCGTTGGCTGTTACTCGCGCCTGAGCCTCGTCTATCTGCAGGAGCTGTGGCAGGCTCTTCGATTCTACCTGCGGTCCTAAGCGTGCTCGCCGCATCATCGCTTTAACCCTTGCCACCACTTCTCGCGGGCTGAATGGTTTGCAAATGTAATCGTCAGCGCCCAATTCCAGCCCCAACAAACGATCTATTTCCTCTACCCTGGCCGTGACAATGATAATAGGCACCATCGAGAAAGTGCGAATGTCACGACAAACCTCTAACCCGTCCTTTCCCGGAAGCATTAGATCGAGCAGCACCATATCCGGTGGTTCTTTCTTGATTGCGGAAACAACTTCACTGCCATTGGCAATGTGGTTGGTCTTGAATCCCGACTGTCGCAAGTAATCAATCAGAATATCGGCAATATTCTTCTCATCCTCAACCAACAGTATCGTTCCTGCGCTCTGCGACATGTCAATTCCCACCGGAAAGAGGCAACCTTACTTCAACTCGTAACCCACCCAGAGGCGAGTGGAATGCTCTCATGACCCCGCCGTGTCCTTCGACAATTGTTCGGCAAATGGCCAGGCCAAGACCGCATCCACCGAAATCGCGACTACGGGAAAGCTCGCCGCGAAAGAATCTCTCAAATATCTTGGGCAACAAATCATCAGGAACTCCCGGATGAGAATCGTCGAACCATAATATCAATGAGTGGTCCTCCTGGTGTCCACTAACTCGAAATTTCCCGTTTGCATCAGTATATCGAAGTGAGTTCTCAAACAAATTCAAGAAAAGCTGACGCACCCTTGAGCCGTCAGCATCAACAACGCGCGGGCAATCGAGTAGATCCGTTTCGACTGATATACCTTTGCTTTCGAATCGTTCTTCGAATCCCTCGACAACGTCGAGCAACATTCCCACCACATCCACCGGCACAAAGCGATATCGAAGTTCGCCGACATCCGATTTGGCTAAATGGTACAGATCATCTACGAGCTTGTTCAAAGTCATAATTTCATTGTGCAATACTCCCAGCGTTCGTTGATTCACTTCTTGAACCCCGTCTTGCAACGCTTCGACCTGCGCACGAAGCACCGCAATTGGTGTTCTCAACTCATGAGATGTATCGGCGATCCATTGCCGATGGCCACGATCATGTTGTTCCAGCGCATCTGCCAGAGTATTGAAGTCCTGCGCCAATTGACCGAGTTCATCTGAACGCAATAAAGTAATGCGGGTCTTAAAATTCCCCGCTGCCAATTGTCGGGTCCCGTGCACCAGAATGGTAATTGCACTCACCAGATCCTGAGACATCGCCAGACCAGCTAGGGCCGCAAGACTAAAGGCAAGAATGCAAACACCCAATAAGTTGCGATTTTGATCTTCGACAAAATCGCGATCCATCGCCGCAGTCAACCGCTCTGCCGGCGCCAACTTAAGGAACCCGATTACACGCCCCGCCCGCTTGAGCCTAACTTGCTCTCTGGCGGAATGAGCCTCGGCATTGCCCCACACCAATTTGCCATTGGAGTCGAACAGGCCGAGCCGGCGAAAGATTTCCATCCGAAGCGGGGGGAACGGGGGAGGAATTCTTTCGCCGGATGGTCTGCGTCCATCACCATGGGGTGCGTTCAAGGTATCGGTAACGGACTGTGCAATGACTGAAGCGTTTTCGTGATTTTCATGACCTCCTTGGGCAACGTCGGGACTGGGCATCACCGGCGGTGTCTTGTCCCGGGGAAAGTCTTTCGCCTCCGGTAGTCCTTCCGGTGGCGCCGACCGGTGCAAATTCGGTCCCGGATCGGGTGGTTCTCCATCCAACGGTGCATCATCAGGGCGATTGGCTAATCCGGGCTCAAATTGATGAACCACATTCAAAGGTCCACCGGATTCAGAATAATGGTGCCCACCGGGAGTCAGTGGACTTCTGTCTCGAAGAGGCGATCGTCTACCGTTCCTTCCTTCGTTGAAAGCAATTAGCCACCACATCGCATCAGGATCATGCTTTATGCGACTCCACCCTTTTCGGCGACCATACTCCCATTCCAACACCGGCGCCAAACTGTCTACTCTGCTCAGTTCCGCCCTTTCGACATAGGTAGAGAACCCGGCATTGATGCTGTAACGGGTGAAACCGGCAATCAGCCCCACTGCCAGCGCAGTGACCATGAGCACCAGTACAACCAGTTTGTAGACGATGTTTAGCTTCAAGTCCTCAGGGGTCCTCCATCGTTATGGCGGGAAAACCGCGGCACCACAGGCCATCATGCCGCGTTCACTTTACATTGATTTATCGGCTTCGGCGTGCAAATTCCGATATTAGTTGCGGGTATTCCATTATCCTCCAGTACGCCGACACTTACCAGCCTTGCCGTGAGCATGCTGCGCCCTCCTTCAGTTACAGTAAATCCGAGCAGTCCGTTTGCTTCGCACAAGCGAACCTCCGTGCTTACTCGCCACGGACCTAACTTGTGCTCCCCGGTCTGAATCCAAATCTGCGATGCGGCATCCCAACTACGTTCAAACCGGCTGCGGGCACAAGGACTTATCGGATGGATGAGCGCAGCAGCCAGGCGAGAAAGACAATTGAGCGGCATCAATCTTCCGGGCACTACGTCGTGCCATTTTAATGCTCCCTCAGTCATGGGAGTCAACCCGAGACTCAAAATAAGTGCATCAAGAACCTTATCTTCCGGACCCAGCCGATTGTAGAATGCAAGAAATTCGTCATTCAACGTAAACGCCACTGTGGAGCCTGAATCGCTCTCCAGCCAGAACTGACCATAAATATCGAGCTTAACCTCAAAATGTCGTTTGCAGACAGAACCGGCAGCATCCAATATCTCAAAATCGAAACTACTTCCCACATTGAGCCGGAGCGCACGACGCAACGCGGCGTTATTGGTCGGCAGGCTGAGGCGGTCTTGCACCGCCGGCACCACGGACAGTGAGTACTGTTGATCTTGCCCCCGGTTGAGCACAACGCCGGTGAGATGAAAAGGAATAGTGCGCGAACCGGGCACGGCGGTTTCTTGAACGTGCATATGCAAGTGAGGTTGCGGAGAACGTCCTGAATTGCCTACGCAAGCCAGCATCATGCCCGGGTGCACCCGATAACCCGGCTGCACTTTCAAGCTGTGGCGCTGCAAGTGAGCCAACATCACATGAGATCCACAATCTAGCCGAATTAGAATGTAATTGCCCCAATTGTTTCCACAGTCGACTTCACCGGGACGATTGTCGGGTAAATCTGCGCGGCAAACAACCACCGTACCGTATGCCGGCGAAATCACAGGCTTGCCGTAGCAGTGGAAGTCTATCAGCTGCGCACCGGATCCAGTATAACTGCACTTCTTTTCCGATTGAAAAAAATCCAAAGCATAGCGCCACTGCCCCTGGTGGGTATGCGCCCCCTCAAAGCCCTGATATACTTGCCAGACACCGTTAAATGGCACGCGCAAAGCAATACTTCGGCTGTCTATGCCGCGAGTCCTGGCCAACAATAATTGCTCCAAACTAGCTTCAGGCAGCGATGGCACCGGCAGCCAGAAATATGCCCATTGCCGCCCTCGTTGAGCCGTAAAAATAATCAAACAGGCATAGGTGACCAGAACAAAAGGCAACGCCAGCACAGGCAATGAACAAATCCACATCAACCGTGCAAGGCAAAGTGCCAGAGTACACGTTATCAATGAAGCCATCAATGATACTATCACGCTCCTCCTCCCGGGTACCGCGTATAAGCTTCCGATCACGCTGGCCGTCAGCACCCCGTTCATTTGAGCGATCAAAAACACAGTGGAATGTGGAGACACGCCAAGTAAATTGAGGTAGCCGAAAGAAAGCAGGCTGGCGGTTAGTGCCATAAACGCCAGGTAACGAGAGGAGATTAAGAATCCAAGAAAGACCAGAAGACCGCCGAGAGTGGTGCCATTGAAATAAATCGCTCCGAGCGGATAGAGCAAACTTGATACCAGATCGGGCACCGGCAGCGCGTAGTGCTGCGCCAGCGGCGCCAGGGGCATGTTTAGCCAGGCCGCCACAGGCAGTATCACAAATGAGACCAAGGCGTAAGGCAAACCCAACAGCGGCAATCGCGCATGGCGAAGAGTGTCGGAAAGCAATGCGCCAACCAGTGCCACCATTAAGCCCCCGGCTATGGTGAGGACCGCGGAAATTTGCCCCGGCATATAGAGCGACCCGATCAGCATTCCGAACAGAATTCCGTTCACAACCTCAATGCGCTCATTATCAGCTTGAAATTGCAAGAGGCGATGCGAAAGCAAGACGCTCAATCCGCCCAGTAAACCCAGCACTCCGGATGTCGGTTGCAGCATTGCGCATAAGAAGATCAGCGCTTTTGACAGCGGCATATTTAACGCAAAAAACGAACCGTACCCCTCAAGCAGTTTTCTTAGTAGATTCATTGTCAACCCGCTCCCATGCCTTCCAGTAAATTGCCTATCTTCGAATCAAGTGCTCCCTGGTCGTCTTGCCAGATGGAAGAGAGCCCTCGTCAGCCATGGTTCGGTAGCTCAGATGCGCAGGCATTTCGTCTTGCGCGTTCATCACAGCAAGATTTTCGGCCCGACGGATTACCGATACGTTGGTGTCTTCATGAACGAGCACCACATTAGGACGATACTCGATAAATTGCAGCCATTGCGTGTTGTTGTATGCTCCGACAGGAGAGACTACAAGCCGATCACCGTATACCAGAGGCGGCATCTGAATGCTTTGGCGCACCACATCAATGTTCATACACAGAGGCCCGTATAGAACGGTGTCCTCATAAACTCCACCGGGTTCCCTCGTCATTTGCACCTGGTGGTTGTACCAGTAAGAGGTGAACAGCAAATTCGTACCCGCATCTAAGATTGCAGCGCGGCGCCCATCGGGCAGCCTTTTAGTGCCAACGACGGAGGTGATTAGCACTTGAGCGTCGTCTACAATTGCACGACCACTTTCAATAATCAGGCGAGGCAACGCACGGCCCGATTGCTCAAGGTATCGAGTCTCCTCCACCAATGCATCGCACACAGCGTCTGCATATTCATTGATATCAGGCACCGCCTGATCCGGCGGCAGATAGACTCGCTGTAAAGCATTCTTCGACGGGAACCCGCCGCCAATGTCCAGAGTGTCGATATTAATGTGATCTATGTCGTCTAAATCGCGCATGAACCGGCACATGGTTTTTACTTGCTCACCATAGGCACGAGGTTCCATGATGAATGTTCCAATATGGCTGTGTAGACCCGTCAGCCTTACATGGGGACTCATGGAAATGCGCTTGACGGCCTCATTAGCTTGCCCGCTTTCCAGATTAAATCCAAAGCGGCTCCAGGGTTCGGTGAAGCCGGTATCAAAATTTATGCGAATGCCAATTTTTACGATTCGATCTTGTTCGCTGGCTATCTGCTCGATCATTTTCAACTCGTCCATATGATCGGCCTGCAGGTAAGCGCCTTCCGCAATTGCTCTTTCTAAAATGGCTTTGCTTTTGTGAGGTCCGTTGAATATAATGCGGTTTCCGGGAACACCGAGAGAGCGCGCCTTTTCATATTCGAAAGCCGACACAACCTCGGCCCACGAGCCTTCCTGGTGGAGGATTCTACAAATTGCACCAGTATAGTTGGTCTTGTAGGACCATCCATGAATTACCTGGTTGTAACGGCGTTCGAATACTCTGCGAATTTTTCGTACATTCATTCGAAGTTGATGTTCGCTGGTGACAAATACGGGAGAGCCGAACTGGTCAACAAGGTCGTCAATGGACACACCGAATATTTCGCGCATCACATTTTCCTTGGCACCGCGGTTCCCGAATTTATTAATGGCACCGACTCTGTGCGGCTGAATGAAAGGTGGCTCCCATACCGAAACTTTGTGGTTGTTATTCATAGGTTGTCTCCGTAAAAAACGAAAAAATAGTTGTGAGCCCGAACGGAGCAGCATTACCCGGATTATTCACCAATGTATTCATGAATAAATCGGGTTACGATGCATTGAGCAATGTCTCAACGGACGGAATGCCACCATCAATCATCATCGATTCGAACTGCGGCAACTCAACAATAATCTCTTGCGCATATCGAATGAAAAACGTGCCAGACCTTGCCTCAGGTAGTTGTAGATCGGTTTCACCAGCCAGCGTTCTAATTAGTGCAACAGGCAAATTTCTCCCGGCGGCATGGCTCAAATAAATCCAGGCGGGAAACCGCGGATTGATCTCAATTAGATAAATCTTTCCATCGTGTCCCTTCATTACTTCTACTTCCAGCGGACCGCACCAGCTCAATCCCTTCACCAGCTTGCTCGCCATCTCAAGGATATCTTTATCCACCACGGTAACACCGGCCCAGGCTTTGCCTTTCTCCGTCAGCCCGCGCTTGCGCATCATTACCGCACCGTGCAAACCGCCTTTACCATCACCGATGGCAGAGAGGTTGAACTCATCTCCCCTTATTAGTTTCTGCACCAGAACCGGGTACCCCCAGGTGTTCACCAGACGGTTGAAGATCAAACGCGCTTCCGCAGCGGTATGAGCAATGCCGGCATCGTAGAAGATTCCTTTAACAACAAACGGATATTCCCAGCCTTCGGCTTCACAGGTTTCAAAGAAAGCAGGGTTTGTGATAGTGCGACTTTCCGGTGCCAGAACATCGACAGACTGACAGAACGCGCCGAGATGATCCTTTGCCCGCAGCAGGAATTGCATTCGGTTAGGCAACAGCATTCTAATTCCGAGTCGGGCCAGTTCACCCTTTATCGCAATGAAGTTCTGAATTTCAGCATCAAGGCAGGGAATAATCGCATCTAGTCGTTCAATCTCGTGAATTTGCAGTATGCGTTCGAGCAGGACTTCTTTGCCCGCCGACGGGTAGGGCACCAGATAGCCGCCATGACAATAATCTCTGGCGTAAAGACCCGCATCTAGAACATCGTATCCCAGACCAATCACGGTGCCTTTGAAATCGGCGCATTCTCTCAAGCATCGAGCGACGGCACAGCCCGGGCCGGGACTCTCAACGTGCGCATTCACACCAGTGACTGCAACGTTCCATCGCCGCCAGTCTTGAACAATTCTTGGTTCCATGCCCATTATAAATATCTCCCCAGTTGATATAAGAAGGCTTCCAGACTGCTCGAAGCCACATCCATCGTCACTTCATATTCGTCAGACATGTACTGTGCCGTCATTTCCAAAGAGTTGCCGCGCTTGAGCAAGTCCAGGGCTAGCAACCCGGTCTGATTGAGAGTGAAACTCTGCCCGGTTTGCGGATCAAAAATGAATCCGGTCTCGCTTACAGCGAGCTTAGCAAGCCTGCCATCTACGCAAATTCGTTGTAACAACGTATCCATTTTTTCAATCATCGGTTGGTGTCTCCATTCAAGATAATGCGTAACGACTCTCGGTTCTGGATCGGGCAACTTGCACGACAGCGCGCTTGCCTTGGCTGCGATGTTTCTATGCTAGTTGCGGCCCTCACTGATAGTTGTGGCGGGGCTGGTCGCGTGGTCAGGCCGCGGTATACACAGGCTAACTGTTTCTAATTCGCTAAGCTCAAGGAAGTCGTATTTTTTTATCGCGCCGTATACGGTGCGACTCTCCCGGGCAACACTTTTCACTTTCTCTGCTGAGCTAGCGCTCTATATTTTTGCCAATGTTTGTCGGGCGAGGTCGCACTGCAAGCCGGCTCCGATTGTGACGGGGGCAGAGCGTGGCTGGTCAGCACTGCCGGCATTCTGAGTTCTGATTCATGGCGTGAATTGTGGACCTCCGCATCGTCCAACTTCCAGCGAAACTCGTGTCTATCTCTGGAAACCGCATAGACAGCTGCTGCCGTCTTGACGATTTTATCGCCATGATGTTTACGAAAAGAAGCAACCTTCCGCACGACAGGAATTACTCGAAGCGTTGAAAGGGTGGAGAATTGAGTGAGAAAGACTTTGGTATCCATGAGGGGAAAGTCTTCCTGAACAGACCGATACCAGATGCCCGGAGTAAGGTTGGCTTCGTCATATGTAAGATTCAACATGCTGGTGAGAACCAGCTCCCTTCCGGGAGTCAGGGTGTAACTGCGCTCACCAATGTGCACTACCACGGACCGGTGATGCTCATCATGTAAATTCATTACCAACGCGACATACTGATTGGCTTTGATAAACACAATCGAACCACCGGCAATCTTCACCAGTGCATTGCGAACTTTCACATTCACAGGAACAGAGCACGACAATAACAAACTCCCGCTGTGAAAATTGACTCCGTTTTGCCCTTCGATCGGCTCAGCCACAACTCCGTGTAATGCAAGCGCACGACAGTTATCATTGTCGAATGAGTAATCGCCTGTCACTTCTGCTTCGTAGATGCTGCTAAAATTCCTGGTGTCGACAGATTGATTCTGCATAAATTTTCTTACATTTCTAGAAGCCTGTCCATGAAGCGTATGCTCCTTTGCGCTGAACGTGCTCGCTGGTTCCCCGCAGTCAGTCGCCGAAGCTGCTGTTTCTGCCGTTCCTCCATGCCTTTCATTTCCTGCCGTCTCGGGCGCACTAGCCAGGCACTCTGTGAGATTGGGCCCAGGTTCGCACACCAATGCCTCCTGATCGCGTAACTCCTGCGCACATACGGAGGATGCGCATAAGAGACATGGTAGTAAGAGGGATACAAAGCAAACAACAAATTGATCAACCACCATTCTCAACTCCAGCTGTGGAACTCCCGGAGAGCCAGAGCGCTGGCGGCTTCCCCCTTGCCGTCCGCTACCCGTCCTCAACCTTCACATTTCCATCCTAGTGAGGGGTTGTGGAGTCACAATGAAGAATGTGGAGAAATCGTGGAGAGAATTCACAATGCTGCGGCAACAAGCCTTTCAAGACATTAACGTTTTGCAATGTGAGTCGTAGAACGAATGAGATCTTCGTTTCGATTGAATTCAGTCCGCCATTTAGTCCCGCTTTTTTATTGCCTCAATTACATGGGCACGGCGCTTGACCCGGCGGTGACTTCAGCTGGAGCGCGACCTTTTGTATAACCCGATGTTTCCACCGGTGCCCCGCTTGGTTTCAACGAAGGTGCGGGCAGTTTGTTGGTGCAAGTATCGACTAGACTTTTTGCAAAGGACTCAACGAATCTGTTCGCAATTCGTCGCTCAATTTCCAGACGCCCTAACGCCTCTTTCACTCGATTCTTTTTGGCAGCGAGCATAATCTGAACGCGTTCATATGTCGAGCGAGCTGTCTGTGTCTGGTTGGCGGACACAATGCCCTCCGTCTGGAGCTGCAGTTGGCGAGCATATTTCAGTCTCATCTCCTCAGCTTGCAAACCTAGCAATGCGATGTCTCTAACAAGAGCCGGACCCGTTCCATCGCCAGGAAGAATATGCAGCTCAGCCGCTTTTAAGTCGGCGACCAACCTTTCAATATATTTGTCGGCCTCACACTGAGCGGTACAAGGTAGCAGCACAGTCGCGAGAGCCAGCGCGGTAATCAAACACTCTATTCTCATAAAGGCACAGACGCATCAATAGTCCGCCGCGTTCCCCGCACATTTCCACATGAGCGAGGAACCATGCTGAATTTCTCAGCGTCGCCAATTCATTAATAGGAAAAGCGATCAGATCCAGCTGGCAGGGTAATTTACTGGAAGCGAATGGAGACGGGCTAAAGTGAGCGACAGTAGGGGATAGCGCCTCATATCGATAACTTTCACCACATCAGGAAGGCTACGTTTTGAGGTGAGGACCAGGAAAGTGACATCGCGGTGATGCTATAGACTTGCAATTCCAATAGTATGTGACCTACGCCGAATGATGAAGAGCGGAGAAGTGCCCGGCTACGGTGCTGCCAGACTCGAAATGAAGGCTCAGCCGGAACAGAATGCACCCCGGAATCCGCTACTCAGTGCGCTCAAATCTCACCGCCGCGTACACCTCCAGTCATTAACAAAATACTCTACTCAAGCCACATTCTATCGCCCCGCCCGCAATAAACACGCTGGAGAAAAGAGGACGGAACGCAGATCTATCTGCAAAGTGACCACCCTGAGGACGCAATACGTGAAGACCAACGCATCCCATAACATCGAAGCGCCTCGCACAAAATCAGCCAAGGGCGAGTTGAATCCAGCAAAACGTCTTTTCAAGATATTAGGACCGGGATTGATCACCGGAGCATCGGATGATGATCCTTCCGGGATTGTCACCTATGCCCAAGCCGGTGCACAATTTGGATTCCAACCTTTATGGACCGCATTTTTCACATTCCCTCTGATGGCATCCATCCAATACATTTGCGCAAAAATTGGACTGGTAAGCGGCCAAGGTTTGACGTCCATCATTCGTGATCACTACCCACCATGGGTCTTGTACTCAGCGATCAGTTTGTTGGTTATCGCAAACACACTCAACGCCGGAGCCGATATAGGTGCCATCGGTTCATGTGCACATTTACTCATTCCAGCTTTACCGTCGGAAGTTGCTGTCTTGCCGGTTACGGCTCTCATTGTGGTCCTGCTCATTTTTGCTTCCTACGAATTCATTTCAAGAACTTTCAAATGGCTCACACTAAGCCTCTTCGCATACATAGTTTCCTCGGTCCTGACAAATCCAGACTGGCTTGCTGTCGCCAAAGCTACATTCATCCCGCACATTCAGCTTGACAAGACATTTCTCTCAATGATGGTAGCGATTCTGGGCACAACCATTTCGCCATATCTATTCTTCTGGCAGACAAGGTCCGAAGTTGAAGAACAAAAGCAAGAAGGTTTGGATGATGAGCAAAGGAAGGGGGCAACAACCGATGATCTGAAGTACGCAGCATTGGATGTGAACTGCGGAATGCTATTTTCTAACATCGTGATGTATTTCATAATTCTAGGTTCGGCAACATCACTCCGTTCGCACGGACAGTATCTGATCGAATCTCCACAGCAGGCAGCACAGGCCTTGCGCCCGATAGCGGGCGATATGGCCTCGCTTCTGTTTTCGGCAGGAATAATCGGCACCGGTTTTCTTGCGGTTCCAGTTCTTGTCGGCACCAGCTCCTATGCAATGTCTGAGCTCTTTGGCTGGCGTAATGGTCTGAATGAAAAATGGTACAGAGCAAAGAGATTCTATGCCGTAATGACATTGACAGCAATCATAGGGATGACGATAAACTTTGTCGGTCTCAATCCGATGACAACGTTGGTTTGGACAGCTGTAATAAATGGACTGCTCGCACCACCATTGCTGTTGTTGATCATGCTGATCTCCAACAATAAGAAGGTCATGGGAGACAAAGCCAATCATCCGATTATCAATTGTGCAGGTTGGTTAACCACGCTACTCATGACGGCAGCCGCTGTTGCACTTATCGTGCTGTCTTTTACAGGCGGATAGCCACTCTATGTTATCATCCAAGCGTGTATCGTCGAATCGTGCATCCAATTCGTTTTTCAAGCGCATTGAAGCACAATGTTGATCGTATTTACAAATGGAACACTGGATTTATTGCTGACCTTCGGCCCAAACACTGAAAGGACTCGTTAGTTGTCTTAGAACTTCGTCAGGTGCGTTAACGAACTCCTCCTTAAGGAGTTCCATTGAAATATCATGAAAGTTGGGTTGGCGAACTCTGATGCGCTTAATTGCTTGTGGGTTTTCGCACAAGAGAGGCGTAATTAGTGCTGCTGCTGATGCGTATCGAGGTGGGAGCACTTTCCAGTCTTCAGCAAAAAGCTGCGAGTGTTCGGCGACAATTTTCAACTGAAACCAGCTGGCCAGAGCTTCTTCTAGAACTGTTACCCCTTCCCGGGAGCCCAATGGTGCGATCAGATGCACTGATTCGTGCGCCAATTGAAATAAGGCGCGGGCGGGTTCGTTGACGCAAGGACTACTCAGCCGCACAACGACATACTTGCCGAAAGGGTACCAGACATAAGGACCGTCGTCGGCAAACTCTACTCCGCCATAGAGGTACTTGACGCAACGCGGTCCAAACAAATCTTCGAGTTCTTCAAGGAACAACAGAAGCCTGGTAGTCACGGTCCACGTCCAGTCGCCTGATTTCATACGGCTGGCGATAAACAAATCTTCCATTTGGTAACCCGGACTAGCTTGACAATTGGAGCTGGTGTGGCAAGTCTTTGAAGCCGTGCATGTGAAGGTGCCTCGCCGTCAGGCAGTTCAGCCGTTAACGGACAGCACCAGCTGCGGTGTCGGTATGTGATGCTCTGCGGAGATCGGTACAATGGCCGTGCCGACAGTGAAGAACTCAATTACGTGCGAACTCCATCCATAGTTGCCTTCGTAGATGTCTACGCCAACTATGCCTTCCGCCTGCAATGCTTCTGCTTCATTTTGCATGCGCTCCATCGCCAACTCACGGGCATCATAGAGTGCTTGAGTGAAGTTGGTCATCTCTGTATTTTGACCGACGGTTTTGAAGAATTGTCCGAACGTTTGATGGGCTACGTGGTAAACGCAGTTTCCCATTACCATTCCCACCGGGCGATAACCTGCGTGCAAAAGCGTCCAGAAATCCTGACCGGAAAGATCGCTGGTGAATGGTTCACCCTTGCGATTTCTAAATCGTTTGTCACCATCTACATGCCGCACTGCTGTTCCAATCGCGACAAATTCAGCAAGGTCGGTATTCCAGCTCATGTGCTTGACCTTGAGTCGGACTCCCACTACTCCATCAGCATTTAACTCCTCCGCTTCCTCTTCCATGCGAGACATGGCCAGCTCTCTGGCGTGATAAAGCGCTTGGGTGAGTACTACCATCTCTTCATTCTTGGTCCAACGCGCCTGCTGAAAGCCGATGTGGTAAATCGAAGTGCCAACCACCATTCCCACCGGCTCGAAGCCTGCCTCTCGAACAAGAAGAAACTCGTTCACAGAGAGATCACTGGTGAAGAGCGCCTTGTGCCCGCCATCGCCTCTCATCGCATGAAGGCGTTCCTTGGCATGTTCTGGTAGATCTTCGTGACTTCTTGAAGTCATCTTTCCTCCTGGTTCAGTGTTGAACTATTCGCTCTCGCTCGTGTTATCTATACGGGTAGCTGGTGCGTCAATCGTGTCGTAATCCCAGTCTGCGCTTGAGCCAAGGCGGCTGAAAGATTTGGTGGCAAGATCCAGACAGAGTAGTGGTCGCGCCGCTTTGGCTTGATGGTCGCCTTTTCGTATTGCTGTACCTGTCATTGTGAAATTGCAAAGTAAATCGTTTTGCTCGCGATTATTCACCGTGTAGGAGATCACCTCTACATCGGGTTCAAAGTCTACGCCGATGACGCCGTCGGCGCCGATTCTTCGCATCATGTCGATCAGTCTGTCTGTAGCCAGTTCCCTGGCTCGATAGAACCCCCGGGTATAGGGACGGATCTCCTGATTGTTCCGGTTGTTATTTCCCAACCACGTGTACAACATTTGTCGCGTTTCGCCATCGGTATATACGTAATACGAACACGCTCCAATAACCATCGCACGGGGCTCATAGCCCGCCTGGTAGAGTTGCCAGAATTCCTGACCATTGAGTGTGCTAGTAAAAGGTTCGCTGGTCCAACCTGGAATTTTAATCGCTGTCCCTATGGCGGTGAACTCAGTCAGACCACCCGCCCAGCCATGTCCACGTTGAGTAAGGCGCACCCCTACCACGCCGGATGCTCCCATGAGAGCCGCTTCTTGTCTCATTCTCCCAATCGCCATCTGTCGAGAGTTCGTCAGCACCGCTGTGATGTCCGGCATTTCCTTTGTTGAGCGATTGTTCCAATAAACATTTCCAAAGAAACGGACGCGAAAAAACGACGTGCCCATCACTTGTCCCAAGGTCTGGAACCCGGCTTCCTTCATGAATAGATATTCACGGCAGCTTAAATCACTGGTGAAGAATCCGCTGCCATGCTTTCGCTCGCGTTCGATACGCTCGCGAGCAATGGGCGGAATTTGTCCTGACTCAAGTGCCTTGACAGTGCTGTCGCGCGCCTCACGGTCGCGAATTTCCTCGGGAGTGTCCTTGCGCCAGAACGGCATGCCTTACCTCCCGGATATGAAATTCTGTAGTGCGTCTCGTGCTTTTGAATTCTTGTCGGCTAACGTCGTTAACTCAGAGAGAATCTGTTTGAAGCATTCTTCTAGTTCGAGCTCAGTGGTCTTGAGAGCCACCCCCCGCACCATCTTTAGTGCCCGTGCCGTGTAGCCCGACCCATGTTTGGCGATTTGATAGTGGAACTCATCAAATCGAATCGTAAGCTCCTCTATTGGCTTTTCTCGTGAAAGGATCCAGCCGCCGCGTGTGATGGTGACACTATCGGGCAGAGACAACGTCAGCATTTGTGCCAGTGACTCCACAAGATCTTTCTGCTGGCTTCGCCCGAGATGCAATGCCGCTGCCAGGGTTTCAAACTTAAGTGTATCGTCCCAGTCGTCTTCCATGATCCTGCCCGTGAACGCCGTGCTATTCGTTTCTCGCGAATTGTGCACACGCATTATATCTATAAAATTGCTTAATTTCACTGCCTCTTTTATCAGCCGGGTTCCCGCGAATCTGTCGCTTCGTCCGCGAAAAGCCTGTCTGCGTCTTAGAGAAGGGTCTTCTGCTCTTTCGGTTAGAATCCGAGCGATGAGGTGTTGGTGGTGAAAAAAGAAGACTCATTTTACTTCCAGGCAATAGCCGAGGCCGCATCCGGGCGGCTTGACATCAAGGTTGTGGAGTCCTCTCTCTATCAAGCACGGCGAGCCGCCAATCGAGAGGAGTATTTGCTTGCCGCCAAGCATTATCAGCGAGTCTTTCACGTGTGGGAAGTACTGTTCCAGTGTACGGAGAGGGCAGGTATTGTTCAGCACAAGGAAATGATTGTGCCGGCGCTGAACGAATATGTCGATGTATTGCGGCAGCTGGAGCGGCAAAAGAAAACTCACGAGGTACTGGCCGCAATCGAGCGCCTGGCAGCGATTTAGCCGCCGTTGGACCGGTCGTCGCCCGCGCGCACGGCCATCAAGTCATGCGAAGATATGTCATGGTCCCTCCGAAAAGGAAATTACCTGAATGTCCAACACCGCGTTCTTCTTTCGGTCCACAGGAATTTTGCTCGTTCTTGCCGTGGTAGTTTGTGGCTTCCGCGGGCATGCAGCGGAGCAAACGGGAACAACAGACCCGCTGGCTCTCTATCGCGAAGCCGGAGCCTCCGCCGATCAGGAAGGAAAAATTCGTCTGCTCGCCAGTGAATATGAAAAATCAGCGCGAGTGCGGTTGCAACGGATCAGGAACTTGTCGGCTCAGCTGAAAGAAGCATCATTTGAACCGGAACTGGACGAAAAGAAAATACTGGGACTACAGGAAGAGATGAATACTCTTCACACCGGTTTGTGCATGGATCGCATTAAGCTTATGCTCAGCATCAGACAGGTTCTGGAGCCCGAACAGCGAGTTAAGTTGGTCGGTCTGATGAAGGAAAAGGGTTTGGGGGCCACCGACACTCCTCGGTAGCTTGACGCAGAACACCGTTGAGCATGACGATGGTTTTAGATACCAATTGAATATCTGCGAAAATGAAAATGGTCGTGGAGAAAATGACACGGTAAGCTCCTGTTGCTATGAAAGAACAGGACTTTGGGGCATTCTGACTCCATAGTCTCACTTCATCCGTCGGGGTAAGGAGAATAGAGAAAATAGGGTGGTGTTATATTCGCTGGAGCGTCCGCAAGGTTACTTGTTCGCAAAAAAGACGCGGATGCGTCAGTCGACGAGATGCTCTGGACTGTGCAAATTACCTACACTCGCAGCGACATATAGTGCATTGTTGCGAAATTCAACGTGTAATCGACTTTGCTGATTGAGCCCGTTGGAACAGAGATGCGCCAGAAGTTTTCAATTGGCATGCCCAGGGCACATACCAGCGCCGAGCGAATTACACCCGCGTGGGTTACAAGAACGATACGCTTTCCATGCCATGTTCTGTTGATTTTCTCGATATCTTTGGCTACTCGTTCGTAGAGCTGCACAATTGATTCTCCACCGGGCGGAGCGTTGTGAATCGGATCTGCGCACCACTTATGGTACTGCTCCGGTTCGGTTTTCTTGATGTCGAGATAGGTTCGGCCTTCCCAGTCTCCAGGGCTGGCTTCATCGAGTGTTGGTACTACTTCCAGCGGTAGTCTTAATACGTTTGCCAAGATTTCAGCGGTGCTTTGCACTCTGTCTGCGCGGCTGCTTAGGAGCACGTCTGGTCGCTCTCGTGGAATCCAACCAGCTATCGCTTCGGCTTGCTGTCTGCCTTTGTCGGTGAGTGGTGCCGCGTGGTCGTTATAGAGTTTGCCGCCTTCTGTTTGCAGGGTATCCCCATGGCGCACGAAGACAATCGTCGTTACCATTTCTTCTGGATGCAATTGTTCTGACAATGAATCTTCCTTTTCGGCGAGTGATTTAAAGTGGTGCTCTGCCGTTCTTCCGTCGTTGGTTTCGTTCAGCCGGCTCTCTTCGCGTCGGCTTCGCTTGATCTTCAAAATTGGTCACGTGGTTCGTCCTTGCGTGATCCAACGTTCGGTCTAAATCGATTAACTGATCAATGGTGATAAACTGATCAATGGATTTGTATCGGCCTGGTCAATCCGTAGATGGCACGAATGCCTAAGAGCTTATTGATCTGTTCCGGCGCCAATGGAATAGCACCGCCGAGCAATTCTGCGATAAATAAAGTTTGGGCATGATGCTCGAGCATTTCCAGTTTATAGAAAGCGTCGTTAATACTGGTGCCCAAAGTGAGCGCTCCATGATGATCGAGCACGATGGCGTCATAGTTCGAGAGAAAGGGACGAAGGCTCTCCGGTACCTCCTCAGTGCCGGGAGTTGCATATGATGCCACAGGAATGCTGCCAAGGGTACAGACCACTTCCGGGAGAATGGGCGATGAGAGAGACTTCCCGGCCACCGTTAGAGCAACCGTTACAGTGGGGTGAGCATGAACAATCGCGCAAATGTCTGATCTCATTTCATAAGCCAGCAGGTGCATCTTTAATTCTGTGGATGGTTTTCTGGCTGCGCTCGATAAGTTGCTCTTAAGTAAATGTCCTTCTAGATCCGTGAGAATGAAATCATCTTGTTTTATCATTCCTTTGCAAGTATTGGATGGAGTCGATAGCAAGGAATTACTGTCAAGCCTTATGCTGAGGTTGCCTTCGGTTCCGCAGAGGTAGCCCCTTGCATAGGCGAGCCGGCAAATCTCGTAAAGTTCGTTTCGGGCCAGCGATTCATTCTTGGGAAACATTGTTACTTGATTACCTCGATCGCACCTCTTAATTATCGCAGGAATCGAGCTGTATTTCGTTGGGGTGAAAGCATTCTGAGAGTTGAAGCCGTTTATTGCGCCTCTTCTAATAATTCGTTAATTCACAACTGCCGGGGGAAATAGTGACGAAGATATATACTGCCGGTACCTGTTCGTCCTATATATGAAGGCGAAGTAAGAATTCGTTCTCGCACATGATCGGCATTGCGGAACGCGGGATCTCAAGCGACGGAGGCACATTTTAAGATGCGTTGCCCCGAATGTGAACAACGGAACTCTGTAGCAGCAAGTAAATGCAAATTCTGCGGAGCCAAGGTTCGTAAAAAGCAGACGTCACTAAACCATAAATTTATTCTACCGGGTGCGCTCGGTGCGGTCATTGTCGCTGGTGCAGCGGCGTTTGTTCTGCCAAAACTGGCCGACCCCGGAGAGAATTTGGGTTCTTGTGCCAAGCGATTGGCGGCCGGGCCCAAGTCGGCCGAAGACGCCAAACATATAAAGACTGATTTTGACAAGGCTCTTGAATCTGTACTATTGCGCTGCGGTAATGACACCTCCTCCAGGCTTGCATCTCGACTACAAACTATGTTGCCGTCGACTGCATTTGAAGTGCACGTGGTGGATCTCCCTCGTGGTTTGAAGCTTGTTGAAATTGACACGTTACTTCAGGCTGCCGATTTTCTTGTGATGAAAGGCTCCACTGAAACGAAAGTATTTCCTCTTCCAGATTTCGAAGTCTTTGACGATGCAAAATCCGTAAACGATCAAGCTGGTCCCATTCTAGTATTGCTCGGGCATAGCAGCGGGCAGATGCCGCATCGGCCGCTGGTGCGAACCTATGCGCTTTTGCCTGATTTCATTGTTGATGAAACAGAGAAGATGGTGCCGATATTGAAAGGTGAGGGAACTGCGAAGTTTTCGCGCAACAACACAGACGTTTTTGTGGAGATGTCCGTGGCCTCCATGGCGAGGGAAGAAAAAATCTCCTTTAGCTCGCCCCTTTCGGCCGACCTTTCAATCCGGCAACGACTGCGCTGGACCGATGCTAAATATGTTCCCGATTACGATATCGGAAGCGATGCCAATTCGTACTTATTCATGATAGGACGCTGCCTTGTGCGACCGGATCTTTTGGGAATTAGCCGCAGTGTTATTGGCTCTGCTGCAGCGAATCTGATAAAAGAACGGGCCGGCGGAGGTGTCGGCGAGGTTTCGATTGCCTCGTTTTCATCGCGGAAGATGCCCGGTTTTGCGCTACGCGGAAAGGGCAAAGAGTTTCTCATTTCCATTGCTCGGGCGGGCAACAAATGGGAAATCGGCAAGTTTGCAGTTTCAGAGACCAAGAACATCGCAAGTGCCGATACCGCACATGTAGACGGCGGGCCTACAGTATCTGAACACAGCACGACTGATGGAGGCACTGCAGTAGCCGCTACCGTAGCTGTGGCTCCTCCTGCTGCGCCGTCGGCAGTGATTGCATCAGTGGTGCCCACGGCCGCACCGGCGACTGTGCCTCAGTCCGCGCCGCCCGCTACAGCACCTGCTGCCGTCACGGAGAGAACGCCTCCCGGGTATGCACCCGCTGTGTCATCATCCGCTCCCGTAGCCCCGGTCGCAGCTCTTCAAGAACAGTCGAAGAAGCAATCTGCTGCAAGAAAATCACCGGAGCAGCTCAAGGAAGGGGAGCGTCAGCAAAAGGAAGACGAGAAACGGGCGGAATCACAGCGCAAAGAACAAGAGAGAGCCAAAGAACAAGAAAAAGCGAAAGAAGAGAAAACTCAAAAGGAACGGGATAAGTCTCGAGACGATCAGCACAAGAAAACCCAACAAAAAGATACGGACCGTGGCGGACATCAGGCGGCGATTACGGAATACCTGAGCTCTCCTTCAATCCGGCTGAGATCTCGTCCCGCTTTGCATGGCGACACTGTTACCGATATTCCGCGTGGTGCCAAAATAGCAGTACTGAGTAAGGAAAATGGTTGGTACAAAGTCGCGTACAACGGCCAAACCGGGTATGTCTACGGGGGGCTCGTTGAGTTCAAAAAGCTGAACTCTTCGCCCACTC
>JAKFUT010000212.1 GCA_021732565.1 Candidatus Obscuribacterales bacterium | reverse complement strand
ATTGTCGCTCTTGACGGACAGGAGTGGTGGCTTCCAGCCACCACTCCTTGTCGTCGAAAATAATCACGAATCCGTAACCTGGCGATACCGTCTTTGCAAAGCTTTTCGTCCTTCTTTGTGTATTTACTACATGTATTCGTAGAAATTCGGATGTCTGAATGTCTGCCTATCTGTCACTTTCGTTCAGGATCATTCTTGTCTTACTTAATTCCGGGCAACACTTCGCGTCCTCGTCGGGCGCAGAACTTTGTGGCGGTCGACAAACTCTGGCAAAGGTTGCCGGAGTAGGGGGCAGGGCAAGTGCTTGCTGTCTGCCAGAACCTGCTCTAGTGGAACATCTTGCGGATTAAACTGAGCTACATGCAGATTTGTGGTGTCACCCGTGGTGAACTGCTTGCGCTACTCAGCAACTTTGAATTCGCCTCATAGTTTTGCCTGAAGTCGTGCTGGTCGATTGCTGCTAATTGGCCGGTCGCGATCCTGCCGACGGTCTGGCGCCCATCTGCTTTAGCAATTTAATTGCAGTGTGCTTCTGGGAGGGATTGTTCAACATCGCTACTATTCGACGACCCTCTTCGGCGTCGCGAGCCGAAAGCAACGTTATGAGCGTACTGATGGTTTGCATTCCCTCCAGGCTGCGAAGGCCTTCATCTGAAGCAACCAGGTCTGTAATTGTATCGGCGGCGTGCGCTAGAGCCGGATTGCTGAATAATTCAAGCAAAGCACCCGAATTTGGTGGCAGCCGAAGCAACAATCTCGCGGTTCTTTCTTGCTTCTGGTAGTCGTCTACGTTAAGCATCGAAACAAAGGTTGCTCCCAGTTTTCGTTCTGCATCATTGGAAGAATCCAACATTCGCAGTAGTTTGGCGGCAGATAAGGCTCTGATTCCATTGTCGCTGGCTCGGCTCAGGGCCGGATCATCAATTACTTTGAGTAAATGGGTGATGTGTGCGGCAGATTCGGCTCGCAGAAGCGCCGCGGCCTTTGGGACCTCTGCCGGGTTCTTGGACATTTCTGAAAGGCGCTCTATGTGCCTGCGACCGGTGGGACTGGTCGAACTCGCCACTAGACAACATGAGGATGACATCGCGTGCCGGATCTCGACGAAATAACTCATCACCACCTGGCGATGTTCCAAGCATTTTGAGAACCTGTTCTGCGCCAGCCTTGCGGGCCGGATCATTTAGCGCCTCCACTACCTTGCGCATAGATTCTCTGTCGCCCACCAGTGAAATTAGTCGAGTGGCGGTGTCTCGCTTGTCAGAGTCTGTTCATGCACCGGCCACTGTGTGTTCAGGCAGGATCTCACCTGTGGCGACTAACAGCTATCGCTCTTTGTAAGTGGTTTTTTTCGCTTACAGTGGGGTAATTACGCTGCAGCTCGGCCTTTATAAGTAGAAGATTAGCTCGTTCGCTTCTGTTCGGAGGCGCATGGAGTCTAGCATGCAGGCATACAGCCCTTTTCACAGCTCAATCCCAAGACCCGACACGGCAATTACAAATTCACCCCCCGCGAGCATCTGTGCGTCTGAGTTTCACTCATGCGGGTTCTGTCGGGTTCTGGTAGTTCGAAGTTGCTGAGTTCTGTCACTTTTCGAAACGAAGGAATTATGAAGCACTTGAAGAAGAAAATAGTCGCTGCGCTCTGCCTGTGCACCGTAGCGGCTCTGGTAGCGTGGTTCATTCGCTCCCCTGCTGTGCTCACTGAGGAAGCGCAGGCACTGGCTGTTCTGGAGGAACTGCTGAACAAGCCCGAAAATCTTGTTGCGATGAACGCATCGGGGTTCTCTCGCGGTCCTCGCGATCGTAAGATCGAGTGGGGGACCAAAGATGACAATAAGCTGACCGGCGAAGAGGTGGCAGATGGCAGAGAGCTTGCTGCCGCCGTGGTCTACGGGGACCTCCAGCGGATTCAGAAAGTGATCGATCGTTACCAGGGGAAGCCATACTCCCTGTTGCAGGTGACCTGGTATGTCTCGCATGCTTTCTATGAAGCTGGTGTTCCGTTCAGGCTGCGCAGTCATCCAGACGGCGAAGCCATCTTCCTGACACGGGAAAATCCGCCTCAAACCTACGGCAACCTGTCTTTGACCTTTGTCATCGGTAAGGCTCCCCGGGTAAAGGTTTCCGCTCGTCCTGAAGGTGTCAATGAGGGCGTCTGGCATGACGTAGATACCGATCAGGTGTCGCCTGCGGTGCTGATGTCGTCGTTTGGTAAGGAATGCACCCGGGCTACGCTGTTTCGCAAGAGCATCAAACTGGAAGAGGGGCGCTAACCACCTGCTTGTTTGGCGGGATGTGTGCTCTGGAAATTCAATAACCTTCTTCGCAAAGGAAGAAACCATGAAACCGGTGTATCGGGCTACTTTCGCCCTGTGCTACCTGGCACTGACCGGGGCTTTCGCGCAGGCGGCTGCTCCGCCCGCTGCCAGAGTCCCGGACGCTGATACGTACACCGCAACGTACCGCCAGATTTGGCAACACGTTGGCGACCGTTACCAGTGCGGTGACATCCACGGGTGGGCGGCTTTCGAGCACAAGTACGATGGCAAGCTCACCACTCATGATGCTCTGCGCGTGGCAGTTGACGACATGCTGTCAGCTGCCCGAGATGCTCGGGTTCGCTTGCTCACTTCGCCTGAGGCGCAGCGCTACCAGGCTCGGCGGGCTGGGGGCTATGCTGGAGTGGGCCTCTCGTTTGAGACGCGTCACTTCGTCACGGACAGTGTGACGATCAAGAAAGTTTTGGTGGATTCGACTGCTGAAGACGCAAATTTGTGGGAAGGCGATGTGGTGGAAGCCGTCAACGGCACCAGCTTGGCCGGTGTGCCGTTCGATGCGGTGGCGGATCTGCTGAAAGGAAAGCCGGGCACTCTTGTCACGCTTTCCATTGCAGAGCGTGCTGGCCGCCAGAAGCGGGAGGTTTCGGTGAAGCGAGACCTCGACGGTACGCTTGGGGTTGAAATCACTCTGGAGAATCCGACGAAGCTCTTCCGCATCACGTATGTGATGCATGCCAGTCCCGCCGAGAAGAGTGGCATCAAGGAAGGTGATCTAATCGTTTCCATCGACGGGTACATCGCAAATCATCTGAGCGAGGATGATGCGCGGGAACACTTGCGGGGCAAGATGGGAACCGTGGCGGCGCTAAAGATCCGTCGCGATGGCAAGGAGCGCGACGTTTCCGTGGTTCGGGGCGTGGTTCCCAACTGGGGGCTGTTTATCGGTTTGCGGAGCAGCTGGAGCGGGCGCAATCGCGCGCTCACGCAGGTAGAGCTGAAGAGCCTGGACTGGGACGATGTGTTCACCATGATTGATCACTACATGGATGACATGAACAAGGGCGATGCGTCGATTGTCGACCTGCGAGGTTGTGAAGGCACTCCAGAAGCTGCTGCTCGGGTAGCCGCTCGATTCATTGCGTCAGGCGAGCTGCTAAGGTTCACCGCGCGTGATGGCAGTGTCACCACCGAGGTTGTCTTCTCCGTCAATAATGACCGTGTGCTTAAGCGCACTGTCACTGTGCGGAACGGCAATCAAAGCCAGGTAACCACGCAAGATGTGGAGACGGTGCCTGCCGTGTTCAAGCAGAAATTGGTGGTCTTGATCGACGGGAAGACCCGCGGTGTTGCTGCTGCTGTGGCGTCTGTCCTCAAGCGATCGGGCAACGGTACGCTGGTTGGCTCACCAACTTCGCCTGACTACGTTGTGAATCGCACTGAGAGCTTCGGGGAGGGTGATGCTGCGCTCTATGTTCAGATGCCCGCGCTGCTCATCACGGACGATGCAGGAAAGAGCCTCTCCCGGGTCTATCCCGACCGGCGCGTCTGGTTCGGAGATGCGATGAAGGAAGCGAAGGACGAACTGTGCGGAATGTACTGGTATACCGATCCCATGTTCATTGGCATTGGTGTCGCGGGCAGCCTCTTCGCGATAATCGCTGTGTGCCTTGTGGTGAGTGCGCGCCGGGCAGCCCGACAGGAAGCGGCGGAGAAGGCGCTCAGTCAGGAACACGACAGCGCGAGCGGTTGCTGCGGCGAGGCTACCGGTGGTGGCGCTCAGAACGTTGGAGGTTCGCCGGAAGAGAGCAATGAACCGGTGGGCAAACCGGCCGGGAGTGCGGAACCCCTTCCTGATGCTGGTTCGGCAAATCCTCAGTCCGATAACTTGAAGCCAACGCCAGCTCCAGTGGAGCAGAGCAACGCTTCGGATGCCGATAAGGATGAGCCGACAGGCGGTTCCAAGTGGCCTCTTTGGGCAGTGCTTGGTGTGATGGCGCTTGTGGTGAGTGGTTTGGTCTACCTCAACCACCGGATGCACCAGCCGCCTTCCGGAGCCAAGGCAGAGGTGATTGTAGAGTTCTACACGGACGGTAGCGCGGACTGCGATGACCAGGCCGCAGTGATTGAACGCCTCAAGCGGGAGTACGACGGGCCAGTTCGGTTCGAGACCATCGACGTTCGCAAGCAGCCTTTCTTGACCCCGGAGGTTGTGGGCGAAACCACTGAGAAGGTGTCTCACGTGCCCATGATTCGCGTTCGCTACCACTGGCTGGACAAGGACGGCAAGCACATTTCCAGTGGTTCGCAGTCGGGCGGAGCCCGCACCAAGCGCGACCTCGTGCGGGATATCGAAACCGCTGAGACGAACCTGAACTACCAGTACCCGTGCAGCGAAAAGATCGTTCGTCATCGCGGGCGGCTTTAATCAAGGCACTGCCGTGTTCAAGCCGTTGAGCACGGCAGTGCCTTGATTCTCGCGCAGGGATGCCGCCGAGCCAGTGAGGAGGAAGTTTCGGCAGCAGCCGGGCTTCTTTCTCATTGGTCGGATCGCGCCCCGCAATTTTTCATCCACTCCCTTTGATCTGGAGACCAAAGAATGGTCAAGACATTGACGGTGGTTGCCGTCGCCCTTGCTCCATCGCTCTTGTTGTTTGTCTGGCCGGGAACGGCGTTAGCCAGTGGAGCGATGCTCTGGGCGACCGTCTGTCTTTGTGTTGCCGGTATGTGCCGTGCCAGCGCAGAAAAGCCACGCCGCATCGCCTCACAACAGCGGTTCGGCCACGACAATGCAAGTTGGGATTCGATCTGGCAATTCGATAATGAAGAGCAACGCCGGAAGGCGTCGCAAGCGCGGTTCGGCCACCCTAACGCCAGCCTGGAAGATTCACGTCAATTCGATCTCGAACTAAAGCGAAGACAGGAATCACAAGCCCGGTTCGCACACGAAAACGCCAGTTGGGATGATATCTGCCAACACGATCGCGACCGGCCGCGGCGCGAAGAATCTCAAAAGTACTTTGGGCATCCCAGCGCCACCGTCGATGAAATTCGACACTTCGTCCATGAGCAGCGGCGAAAGGCCAAGTCCCAAAAACGCTTTGGCCATCCCAACGCCACGTGGCAAGAGATTCAGCGGCACGATCGTAAACGGTCGGGCTCTGGATCGTCGCTGGGAACCTCGATAAACGGTGCACCCGGCCTTAAGTTGGGCGGCAGTCTCGTTATCGAGTTTGGCACCGGCAACATTGCGGTGCGACGCTCTTAACGAAATTATGACGATAGTGTGCGAGCTTTGAGAAGAAGACTGCAGTAAGAATGCAGGTTTCTTCTCGAGGCTCGCTGCAGGGCCGAGCCGTGTTGTCGTGTCCTTTCCGCTTTCCACTCCTCATGGAGAATCGCCATGGCCAAGACTGGTTTCGAGCCGGATCGCCCCGCGGTCCATGCGTGGTCCACATTGCCTCAATTTCCTGAAACGCCCCAACTAAGCGCCTCCAACCCGTGGTCGCTGCAAGACCAGGTGAAGGCGATGATGACCTACATCGAAGTGCTCGCTGATGGCAACAGCGGGTGGATCAACGTTACGACCTTTGACCGCGACGTGCTTGGCGAAGTGATGCAGAAACTCAGCTTCAAGGGCTGGTCTACGAGCTTTCGGGATGAGAGTCTCTTCTACACGGATGGCTACACGGCCACGAACCACTGCTACAAACTCTACTATGCCCGTCCTCGCGACACTGGGGCGCGTACGTTTGAAGACCAAGTCCGAGCAGTGGTGGCTTACTTTCAGGTGCTCCTCCGTCGGTATGACCTGACCCGCACGAGCACCTGGCTCAGCGTGACGACATTCAACGCAGACGTCGTGGCGCATGTGCGTGGAAGGTTTCACGAGCGGGGCTGGGCAACTCAGTGGGAGGACCGCAGTCTTTATTACACGGATGGCTACACGGCTCCGAATTACTCCCTCAGGGTCCACTTCTGGAAGGCGTAAATAGCAGATGACCTCGCGCTGCACGATTTGACGGCATTGCGCTGGCAAATCGTGCAGCTCGTCGATGTGCTCGAAGGATGAGCCCACGATGTACTTGCTGTCCCTTCCTTTCTTTTTGAAATTTTCGCACGTGGCAAGGTGCACAGCATAATAGCCGTGCTCGCCTAACGTTTCGCCGCTCGTCCCCGTGGCGTAATCCATCGTAGTGGTGACTCAATCATGATTATTTAGGGGTGCCATTGCTATGACGTATAGTATCTATCCGCATGACCGACATAAGAAGTGAAGCCGCCAAGGTGCCTCACTTCTGGCAGCCAGAACTTTGGATATCGCCCAGAGCAGTCGAAATGACACTCTAGTGTTGACGGTTGTCACCACTGCCGGTGCGCGACCGACGATGACACATGTAACCAAATGCGGTACTACGCAGCGCGATGGCTTTGGGCTCCGTTAGTGGTAGAACCACGCATATTATGTCAAGGAATGAATTGTTTGGTTCTCACATATGCTGTACCAATAACATAACCAACTTCTCTCAGCTCTTCGGAAGGACAATTCAGAAACGGAATTCATCACGGGTTTTCAGTAATCACTCATTTGCTCTCATCAGCAAAATGTTCGCCCACAATCACAAACCTCAAGAGAACCCGCGCCATGGTCTTCTTCTTCACGGTCGTGCCTGAAGTCGCCGAAAGTAAACTCTGTGCCCTGCTTGAGTCCCTCCGTTCACAGGCGTTCGCCGAGAACGTGAGCAAGCTCCTCATTACCAGCAAGAACGACTGTCTCAACCGCACCTACGTATTGAAGTGCAATGCCCACACCGAACCGTCCACAGTACTGCGGATCGTGGGTGCCTTGAACGGGGTGGAGCAGTGCGAACTCGCTCCTGATCGTTTGGGGTGGCGAGTGCTCGCGACTGCTAAAGCTCTCCCTCGTGAATCTTGTGAATGAGCTGCAAGAACGCGGATTCAGTGAGGGGCTGATCAAGCATTTGCTGCCTCTATGCGACCAGATGCAGTTCCGCGCCGTCCGCGCAACTTTCTATGGGGAACGCGTCTACTATGACCGCGAATTCTGGCCAGATGAATTCAACCGACACCGGTACGAAGCGTCCCTCACGATCGCGAGAGCATTGGGGCGAGGAGAGGAATTTCGTGCCCTGCGTCGGGCTGCCTTTCGTGCGATTCTGTTGCCTCGGTCATATTGGCGAGGTAGAAAAGTGTAGGTTTGATTCAATGGAAAGTGAAAATTTTCCCGGGCAGGCATTATCATCGCGTAAGGCCCGGGAAGCTTCTGTGAATCGAGATCCGGTTCGGGGCTGAAGCGCAATGGGCGCGGACAGGGCAAAGCTCCCTTTGTCGCTAGAGAGTTTGCCGGAGCGGAAAAGTCATAGGTCTCCCGCTCTTGGTCCGTCTTTTGCATCTTACTATTTTAGATTTTGGGGCGCGTTTGCTATGTCGCATAGTAATGTTTTTGTATGTGTGACAAACCATGTAGACTCTTAGCGAAGACACCGTGCTGTGGTCCATCGCCCGGGTTGGCCGAATCCTTATAGCGGGCGGCTATAGGAGTTCAACCAACACAGACGATCAAGGAGTGTTATCGCGATCAGACCATCAAGACAGATTGCAATGCAGTCTGGCACCGATGCGATGCCATGCCAGAATTTTTCTGGTTATCAGTTTCTTGCTAATATGCTTAGCCGACCTCTAGCACGGGCGTCAGTTTGGCGCAGGGTTTGCGTTACGTGATACCGCACGGGCGTATCGCTGCAATACCATTGCACACGATTCAGTTGTCTTTAGCGATCCTTGTCCTTACCGCATTGTTGGCACTTCTGGTGCCTCATGCTGCACACCTCACAGTACTTATGTGACGCCGCGATCAGGCGACCACAACGGCCGTTGCAGGCGACGTCCGGTTGTGCGAAATACCATATTGGACGAGTTGCTGCAACGGGCTGGTCTTTGGCATGATCCGGAAATGACTGATCCATGCACTTGAAGCTGATCACGAGGACTCCCATGAGCGCCAGCAATGTGAGAAAGCCGGTAACATTAGCCGCTGGTCCGTCGCTTAAGGACCATTCTCTCACCAGCGTTATGAAGCAGATTTTGCAGGCAGCCAAGCCACATAATCCCGCGATTAGAGATGCACGCTTGTTGCCCAGTCTGCTCGAACCATACCCGTAAGCGAGGGCTCCAAACATTAAGATGGAGCACAGAAACAAGAATGTCATAGTTTGTCCTGTCTATCTCAAGTTAGTATCGCCCGCTGTGAGTGTCGTAGACATGCCAGCTATGCCTGCAATGACACGCACTGTCTTTGTTGTCAGGAAGGCTGGTGCACGTTAGCAGTGACGGTCCGAATGGTAGCTCACAGCAGTTGATTGATTGAAAAGCGATATCGCCACGGTGACCTGGCGAAACGTGCAGACGGAAATCGCCGCTGCACACTTCGCCAGGTCACCAAAGTCACAGAGAGGCTACGCTTCTGATTGCGCCGGGTGCCTTTCTGTTTCATCCTCCGCGAAGTAGCAGGTCAGCCACTTCTTAATCAGCACGGCGCAGTCCGCCGGATCCATAATGCTGGCAGACGGATACGGGCCAACGAACTCCGCGAATCTTCCGGGGGGACGCTCGTCTCCTTTGGGTGGGCTCAACTCCATGGAGGCCCTCTCACCTCGCGCACGAAAATACACACTTGCTCCGGAAACCAACTCTCCGAAGGCCTGCACAGGGTACAGCCCCTCTGGTCCGTCCAGTTCCGCGAACCACCCCGTCTCCATTAGTTCGCGATTCACCGCATCGGTCTTCGTCATGTTTGTTCTCCAAAAACAGGTGACACGGTTAGGTATACATTGCGGAGAATGCGCCATTGCGCGACACTCCACCGCTGTATACCACCCCTGGTGCGGATACGAAGTAGACTCGATCGCCATGTTGGACGAATCCCTATAGCGTGCTGGCTACAGGAGTTCAGCCAACACAGACGATCGAGGAGTTTATCGCGATCAGATTATCAAGACAGCTTGCGAAGCAGTCTGGTACGGGCGTAAATTTGCCGAAGGTCATGTTCTTCCCGGCCTCGTTTCAACGCCCTGACTACCTTGAGAAGCTGTTCGTAGTCGTGCCCGCTGAGTTTCTGGTGGGGACGGCAGACGGGTTCCCCATAGAAAGCTGCGCGAACGGCTCGCTTCTGCAGCCAATCGCATCGACGCAGCAAATATTCGATCAACCCTTCACTGAATCTGCGCTCTTGCAACTCGCTCACGAGGTTCATGAGGGAGAGCTTCAGCAGTCGGGAGCACTCCGACCCCCAGAGGAATTCTTCGCATTCCGAGATGGTGAAAGGCGATTGTCCTCGCCTGATGACGCTGGCGTCTTCACCCGTCTCATCTTCAAACAGGTCAGCCAGGATGGGCAATGGCATCTGGTCAATCACGGCCTTCGCCAGGGCAGGGGTCAACAATGTTGCCTCTTGTTATTGATCGCGACGGCGTAGAATTGATGAATAAATCGATTGTTTTTCTGTGGAGAACTGCTACGTCCGTCCGCCACAAATGCAGAGACTCTTGTTGCAACGTGACGCGGATGATTAGTGGAGGGCTGCGTTTACCGAAGAGAAAATGTGAAAAGCGATGAATTGAGGATAGCGGAAAGAGGTTTCCCTTACACCCCCTTTCTCTATGGTGCTTAGAGAAAGGAAATCGGTTGGTCTTTCAATCACCAAGCGTGATGCAGCCAAATTGTGGGGGCGCTTTTCAGTCGAACTGAATTGAAAACTCTGTAAGTGCCTTCCCGGATAAACATTGTCCGATACGATTCGTGGCGAGGACGGATCAGAAATATTTCCGCATGGATGCGGAGATATTGACCCTTCTAGCACGCGGTTTCATCATCTGCTTGCTGCGCATTTTGGTAAAGCCGAAGACAAGCCCCCCTGAGCGACCCTGATTTATTCATCAACAGATTGGTGAATAAATCAGGAAATTTGATTTGAAAACGACGTAACCTGGCGAAAGTGGGCCAACTCACCGCGTACTTTTGCCAGTCACGAAGGCAGAGATTACGCCTCGGATTGCGCCTGGTGCCTTTCTGCCTCAGTCTCCTCGAAGTACCGGGTCAGCCAGTTCATAATGAGCACGGCGCAGTCCGCCGGGCTCATTATGCTGGCTGACGGAGGAGGGCCAACCACCTCCATGAATGTTCTGTCCGGCCCCTGTCCTTCGGGCGGACTCAGCTCCAGTGTGGCCCTGGCGCCCCGCGCACGAAAATACACTCTCGTTCCGGAACGCAATTCTCCGAAGGCCTGCACAGGGTACTGTCCCTCTGGCCCGTCCAGCTCCGCGAACCAGCCAGTCTCCATCAGTTCGCGATTCACCTCATCATCGGTTTTCGTCATGATTGTTCTCCAAAACAGGTGTAGCTTCGTGACGAAACGCGCACTTGTGCGACCACTGCCACGGGTATGCCAATCAGCTTCCCCGGGCAAAGGCATACATGGCGGGGAACACGGATAGGCGTGCCCGGGGCGGTATGGAAGAGCCTCTGAGTCATAGCGAAAGGTGAAGGGGAGTTCTTCGTGGAACTATCGAAAATGGTTCCTTGATGTGCGGAGGTAAAATGTGATTTATGGATACGGCAATTTCAGAGGAAGAAGCAATCACCTCCCTGTTAACCACTTCGTGTTTCAACCACTATATACAGCAACTTTCCTGGCGTTGCGTGAAACCGCACGACCCCATTCCGGAAACTGGCAAATGACTGCGTTCCGTGCTTACTACCGATATTATGGCGTACCTGGAAACTGGAACGCACTTGCGATTTCAAAGACGCAATCAGCCAACTGTGGTTACGCACTTTGGGTCGCCGCAGTCAGAAGACGCGCGTTACCCGGGAACGCATGAACCGGCTCATGTCACCATCGACGGTAGCGTCTCCCGAGCACCACCGCGTGTTACCTTCAAAGCAGTGAGTAAATCGCATGGCAAGCTTACTGCTTGTGGTCACGATTGTGCTTCGTCCGGCGTAAGGTTAGAGGAGGGCACAAATTTATATCCTGTCCCGTGGACAGTCTCAATCAGTGACCCTGCGGTTCCCTTGGTGTCTATTTTGGCTCGAAGTCTTGCGATATAGGGGCGAAGGAACTCGGGAGACGAGTCGGATTCGCAGGACCAGACTCTATCCAAAAGGGCCTCAGGAGCGAAGACCTGATTGGGGTGGCGCATAAAGAATTCAAGGAGGGCAAACTCTTTGCGTGGCAAGTGAAGAACCCGGGTTCCTTTGTTCACTGTTCCCTTGACTGGATCCAGTTGGAGGTCGCCAGCAACTAGAATTGTGTTCTGAAATGTAGGGGGTCGCCTTAGCAGTGCACGTACGCGCACTGAGAGTTCTTCCAGAGCAAACGGTTTTGTAAGGTGATCATCTGCTCCAGAGTTAAATCCCTCTACGGTGTTGCCGAGTTCCTTCTTTCCGGTCAACATCAAAAGAGGAATACCGCGGCCTTCCTGTCGAAGATGCTTACAAATTTCAATTCCGCTAATGCCGGGAAGCTCCCAATCAACAATCGCGAGATCGTAGAGATAGCTTCTCAACCTGAACAAGCCCTCATTTCCATCATTAACAACCTCAAGGACATGATTCTCCAGCTGAAGCCAGTTCTGTACCATTAAGCACAGGGCAGAATCGTCTTCTACCATTAATATTTTCGACATAAGCTCTCTGAAAAACTAGCATTGGTAAGTGGGAATCATGCTACCTCAGCTTGCCGGTTCCAATGGCCGCCAAGGTCGTTAATTCCGTAGAGGATCTCAAACCGCGATGGAGTGTCTCTTCTGCGAATTAGCCGCACAGTTGGCCGACTCGTTCGGTTGGATGTTGATCGCTGTGGAAAATCCAAACGTTATTTCGGTTGAACGTGGCAAGCATGGATCGCCCGTGCCGAGTCGGGTACGAAACCTAGAAGCCTCGTGTGAGGTTCTTTGGAAGGGAAAATGGGTTCCGGGGCTCGATAATCATATCCTTGCAGTGGTTGAGAAACTTCTGATTGCTGATCCTTCGCAGCGGATGAATATCTTTATGCTGGAAGCAATCACACTGGAAAAAACGGGTCAACTTCCGCACGAAGATGCCATACCGCAAAGCTGAGGCAGTGAATTACTGATGGGGCAGGTGCATAGCTTGTCCAGCAAACATTACGCAGTTGACCATTACGTCCATCTCGCTCAGGTATTGCTGATTCCGTGAAGGCATATACGCTGCAGTTGCGATGGTGGAAGTACACTAATCTTTCTATTAGGTGCCAACGCTGCTTTTACCACAGGTGGAAACGAATACGTGTCTCCTGGTGCAGCGGCTGCTGAGAGGCTGGCAAAAGGTGCGCGAAGCCGCCTGATCAAACAATTCGATGATGTTACGTTGGATTTGGTAAGATAGAACTCTGCAGCGCGCAGGTGCCTGACCGGCGGCTGAAAGTAATTTCGTATGGCAGGGATTGTGATGACAAGAAATTCGTTCATCGGCGAAGCTGAGCAATATATAGCGAAGTTCTGTGCTCAACGTAAACAGGGGCTTTCCGGGAGACTGCAATGGGATTCATTTCTTCTGCATGTCTATAAGTCCGGGAATCCTCCTTTGCCAGTGGAGTTGTATGACTGGCTGCAGGCTAATCTCCATAGTGCAGTTGATATAGAACACTTAGTGGAAGATTATCAACGAGTAGGCGTGCTCCTTTCTCGTTGGCAAGACTTGCACGCTACGGCGGGAAGCGGTGCGCACGAGTTGCCCGTGGGATTGATTGCTGAACTGTCCAAGCCAGTCAGCTCGGGTGGGTTACCGCTGGGCGGTTTTGTGGACCTTCAAACAGCCTCGCTCGCTCAGTGTGCATTAACTCCTGCTATGCGTCAGAGGAATCCCCATGTTCTTCTTGTTGGAAGAAAGAATACGGGAACCACGGAACTCATGTTGAAAATGATCAAACATGATTTTTCGGCTGGCGATCGCGCGGTAGTTATCGTTGACGCCTACGGCGAATTGACGGATCTGGTGCAGGACTGGATGAAAACCCGGCCCGATCCGGTAGAACTTGAGAAACGGAGTATTGTCATTGATCCTGCACATCAAACGAATTCTCCCGGATACAACCCGCTTGATACAACGGACGATGTGGATTTGTCGAATATCGCAGCCGGCGCCGTATATGCCTTCAAGTCTTTGTATAGAGAACCGCCGGGCGCGCTCACTCAGTGGAACCAGCAGACTGCCAATATCCTGCGAAATTCCATAATTCTATTGGCTTTAAACGGGAAAACGCTGGCAGATTTACCGGTATTACTGTCAGACAATAATTATCGGGACTTACTGTTAGAAAAAACAACGCTCCTCAAAAATGAGAAGCCGGAATACATGACCCTATTGGATTCCTGGTCTAATTACAAGCGCTTGGCACGCACCGACCAATGGATCAACTGGATTGAGCCTATCTTTAATCGGATTCATCCTGCCCTGTGTGACCCGAGGATCAGACCGATTCTTACTGGGTCAGAGGGTAGCTGTCTGAACCTAACCGATGTAATTGTGGAAAAGAAACTTTTGATTGTTTCCATTCCTAAAAAAGACTTCGACGAAAACGGGGAGCTGCTTGGAAGCCTAATTGTTGCAAGGCTGAGGCAGTGCTGCGCGGCTGTGCGTCGGCGATTCTCGGATAGCCGGGGGCGGAAGGTGGCTGTCTACATGGATGGCATGGACAACTTAGTAGACAGTGAAATTGTTTCAGAATTTACTTCGGAACAAGCTGATTCTGAGATAGGCCTGATCGCAAGTACACGAGACCTGTCGGTCTTTGATAACCATCGTGTTCGCAATGCCACCACAACTGTTACAAGTGCTGATATAAGAGGACGAGTTATAGATAATTTTGGTCAAGTAGGGCTGTTTTCTGTTACTCGCGAAGATGCGGAATTTCTTGCAGCCCGACTCCCTCATTGCCCGGAAGCCAGAGCGAAAGAGAAGTGCGGATTCAGTGCAGGGTGGACAACCATAAGTGAGTCGGCGGCTAGTCGTGTCGAAAGCCTAAGTTGGCGACAGCCCGGTGACTACCTATGGTGGCATGTGCACCAAGGTTATATAGTGCCGTTGTGCTTGCTGGATAAGCAACCGTCCACGGAAGTGGACGCCCTACCAATGTCGATAACTGAGTAGTGAGAGGCTATTCTAGATTCTGCTGCGCCCATAATGCAGCCTGAGTGCACGATAAATGTGGCTCCCTCGCCTTCGCTGCTTACAACTTTGATGTTTCCGCCATGGCTGTCAACGATAAGCTTGCAGATCGCCAAGCCGAGCCCTGTACCTTGAGCTGCATCCTGAACGCGTGCTTGCCCGAACTTTTCGAAAATCATTTCCTGATTTGCAATTGGAATGCCGCACCCTTGATCTGAAATTGCTATTTCAATCGAGTTGTCTGACTCTGTTATCGAGATTTCCACGATGGTGCCAATCGGCGCAAACTTGATGGCGTTGGAAAGCAGGTTGATAAAGACTTGGACCAGAGACCATACCATGCAAACGCTCGTTGAGGGAGTGTTGCAAACGGCGTCACTGGCAGCGTTGTGCATCTATCCGCGGACACAAGTGTAGACGAGAGATTTCAGTTGCTTTCAGCCGCCGAGAGACGTCTAGTTCTGGATATACTATCGGGAATAAATCTGGCGTTTTTCAGCCTTCTGTATTACCGGTTGTGAACTTGCACAATTGGTGCATGTAGTGGATGTAATACAATACAGCATTCAAGGGGAGCAAGGAATGTAAGATGTTCAGTAACTATATGCAATAATAAAGTTACTTCGTGGTACTAAGTTTGGTGGCATGTCGGGATTCTACCTGTACATTGTTCGTTTGATTTGTATGTTCTCGTTCAACGAGCGTTACGAGACCCGAGCGAGCACACAGTTGCTGTGTCGCCCGGGTCTCATGCAAGAAAGATTAATCCCCGATGATGATCGCCGTGATGAAGGCTTGTCCCGCGAGCTTAGCGGCAATGACGCGATGACGTCCATCTTCAATGTCATAGCCGCCGGCGATGCGGGGGCGCAGAATCACGCGAACCATTTCGCGACCGTTCTCGATATCGGCGCGCATCTGCGCGATCTGGCCGCGATCCTTGCGCAGGATCTTTTCCATGGTGCGCTGAGAAACATTGATCTCATCGAGGCTGACCAACACGACGTTTTCATCGTGGCGGCGATTCCTGCTGCTTTGCATAGCGACTCCCCGAGGGGAGCCCCCCGGTAGCCGACATGGCTACCTCCAGGGGCTCCCTTACACGGGAGAGTCGCACCGAGCGTTAATCATATGGCTCTTTCTCCTTTCTTTTGATTGCAGCAAGGGAAGCACTTACACAAAGGGGTTCTCGGCCCGCGGTGCGTTTTTTGCTTCTTGCCACCATTCTTGGTGACTTAGCTGCAACTTGTTCTGCCGCGAGGTCGCGAGGCGATCGTTACGTCCTCGCTATTTTGAGGTTGGGATGCAGGAATGGAGGGAGCTGCAGTTCTTCCGCACAATTCAACCAGTGCCTCGCCCATCTATTGTCTGCCAGCAGATAGCACATGAAACCCTCCCTAACGTAACCGGTGGTGAGACCCGCAGGGTGTTTCTTGTGTGCCTTGCGAGCCTCGACCAATGCAGTTTCGGTGGACTTGAGGCGAGACTTGCTGCACGAGATTGATCTCTTGCGTATCTCGTAGGCTTTGCGCAAGCATCGAACTGCGTCCGTGGTGTAGCCCAGCTCAAGCAGGTAGGCCCCGAACGCGTGAAGGCAGGTGGCGAGCCCCGAACGGTTGCCGCCATCGTGAAGAGCCAATGCAGCGGCTTTGAAACTAAGTATCGCCTCTTTTCTTTTCTTCTCCCGCACCATGCGTTTTGCGAAGTGATGGAGGTAGACGGGGCGGCTGCAAACGAGTTCGGCAAAATCTGCACTGTCGAACCTGACGTTTGAGCATATAAACGCGGAGGCAGGTATGGCGACAATAACAGACATTGCCAGCACGACTGTGTGCCATGTGGACAGAGGCGCAAGGAGCGCCGGGGACAGGAAGAACCACACTGCGATCATGGCGATGCTTGTGCCTGCGAATTCTATGACGAACCGTCTGCGGAGGGCTGGCTGTTCCTCCCGATCACGGGGCATCTGACCGTCCACTACAATCCAGGTGACCACGTCAATCAGAAACGTGATGAAAAGGCTCAAGAACATCAAACCGGCACACAGAAGGAGGAAGTTGATCATGTTCAAATCCTACCCCCAGAGCAGTGGGCTGAGGTTGCTCTGAGAGACCTTTCCGACGTTGTAGCCACTGTCGTTACCGTCGTTGTCAGTCTGAAGCGAAGTTACGGACAACGCGGCGCTAAGCTAGGAGCGATTCTTCTGCTTCAATCGCGAGTTCACTAGCACGTTGGTCCAGTTTCCATCTTACGGAGGTACCGTTCTACGAAGCGGGGATCAGGAGCGAATTATCAGCTTCGGACGACCAAAAACTCCGGAAAAGAAAAAAACAGGAACAGCACACGGTAGATCATTGCCAGCAGGGTGGAACAACCACAATCACCGAAGATGTTGCCATTTACACCGTAGTATCCCCACTGAGCGCGCCACAGTGTTCCATCTTTCGCCTGTTGACGGGATTCGTCGCTGGCAGAGCGATTTTGCATCTCAAGCTTCCAACCGAGCCATTTTGGCCATCACTGAAAGCGAATATCGGGAGTGTTCCTGAGCAGACACTGAGCATTTTTCTTCCATTGTCAGAACTACCAACCGGGACAGCTCGGTGGGGAAATCCTGTGTCACTGGTGTCTTGGTTGATTTTCTGAGCGAAGGCTAACGTTAGGTAGAGCGCTGATTACGTAACGGGAATTGATGTGGACGAATCCCGTAAAAGGGTTGTTAGCGCGAGTTAGCATCGCTGTGAGATGCCAAATAAGGGATTTCTTTTGCAGAACCAATTCTTGGAATTGGAATCGACAACATTCATAACTCAGGGCACAGGGAGGTGCGAACACTTGTGGAGCCCCTGATTTATAGAGGACGAATACGGCGAAATTCTGGGCGAAGACTGTTCAATTTTTCATCTCAAAGTGCTCTGAAGCTAACCCGGAGGACGGTAGAGTGATATGTACACTTGTCATTTCTTTTCACCTAACCGGACGCTTCTAACACTCAATACAGATCAAGCCCACATTGAGATCTCTAAGCCGATTCGTGCGGTTTGGTAGATCTTAGCTTGTCATTGAGCATCACTAACATCGCATTCCGCATCACTGTTGCGGAGCTGCGCCAACGGAGATAACTCCAATGTCTAAGGACGTGAACCTCGGGGAACCCACTCCCAGCGGGCCATTGCCTCCCCTTCCTCCACAAACTCCCATCGAGCTGCGCACCCTTTTCGACATCGCGAAGATTGTCATCTTCGTCGTCATCTGGTACGTAGCAGTCGATGCCAACCGTGCTCTCCAGGGTGCAGTTGATTTCGCCAAATTGAGCGAAACGGCCAAACCTGCGGACACATGGTTCTTCGGCGTTTCCACTATCCCTGCTGTAACGTGGCTCGGCGCCAAAATCGGGCTGTTGCAGGGGCTGATAGTGGCGGTTCAAGCACTGGTAACAGTTTGGGCCGGTCCCACATTGTTCCTTTACCTGGGTCCTGTTCTTACTACTGCCTTTCAAGTTCCCATCAAGCTGTTGGGAGATTTCAGCCGAGCCTGGCGAGGTAGTACTGTCGACCCCAAGAAGGGCAATGACGACAAACCTGGTGGCAAGGATGGCGACACCAACAAGACCAGCGGGTAACGCTTCTTGTCGTATGCATAGTCGGGGTTTGTAGTTCAGTTGCTCGCCACGATGGACCGGTTTTAACCGGAACCCATCGTGGCGAGCTGCCCCCGGGACTACAGCACAATTAAGGCAGGCTTTTCAAATTTGAAATCTGAGAATTTGAAATTTGAACCAAGCCTACTAGGTGCATTCGTAAGACGTGACTGTCTTTGATGGAGTACACCCCCGGTGAATCACGAAAGTTCAGGGTTGTTGAGCTAAGCAAAGCTCAAATGGAGGTGATGGTCCGGATCTCCTACTTGAAGGAGGTCATGTGGGTGTGACTGCCTGCAAGCGATGAGGCAGCAGGACCAGAATTCGCCTGCTGCCTCTTTCGTTCCCGTCGATTGATTATCGCGTTTGGTTCTTTTGTGCATTGGGATGCATCTTTGCAAAACAGAGCAACTCTCGTCCTTTCGCTGCTCTGCTCCGACCAGCGGAAATAATTCCCAAATTGACTTTCGAAGCTTCCTTGGACCGGTTATGAGTTGTCTTGGTGATGGTGGTATCCATGGCTGTCTCCTCAACGTCTTCTGCTTCACCCTTACATAGTATTTGTGGAGTGTAAGGGATTCGTGAGGGTCGCAAGCAATTTCAGAATGCTACGCGCGAGCACTTGCCAGTAAATTCGAGCAAGATCGCCGTACGTCTTCCAACGCAGAATTATGCTGCGGAGTCCATCCCAGTTGCCTGCTTCGTTCTGCTCGAATTCTGGAGTTTGAGCCCAGAGCGAATACGGAAGTTTCAAAACCCCACTCGGCTGCCGCACTTTCAATCGGCCATTCCTCGACGCCTGTTTTTAGATCGAGCGATTCTTTGATCTTCTCTGCGAGTTGTTTGAACGTTACTTCGCCATTCTCCGCAAACAAGAAGACTCCGCCTTGTGGTTTTTTCTCAATTACGTTGAGATAAAGATCGGCAAGATCTTCTATGTGAACTGTGGACCAGATGTTGTTGCCTTTGCCTATGCAGCGCGCCACGCCACTCTTCATTGCTTGTTTAATCAGCATAGGAATCTGAGTGCTTTCTGCTTTCGTTCCCAGTCCTTTTCCATAGATCATGCATGGACAGATTACCACTGAGCGAATACCCTGTGCGGCAGAATCAGTTACCTGCTTATCGATATTTACTCTTGCTTGTTTATGTTCATGCGGCTTATACTGCGTGGTCTCCGAAAGAATGATTTCCGAAGACTCACCATTTGCCTGATCAGCGACAATACTTGAACCGCTAGTGTGAATGAACACCTTGTCGCTTCCTGCTAGCGCCGCGATAAGCGATTTAACGGCCGCTGCGTTATCGGCATCGGCAGCGTCTATTACTGCGTCGGTTTCAGTAGCACATTTTGTCAGAAGGGCGGAATCAGACAAATCGCCCACTACTGCTTTGATTCCCATGGATTCAAGTTTATCTGCATTGGATTGCGATCGCGTAAGTCCGTGAACTTCGTATCCCGCAGACACTAAACGAGCTGCCACTGATCCACCAATATAGCCAGCAGCGCCTGTCACAAAGACTTTCGTTACCATGACTCAACCTCTCGTTGCAATTCGCCGCAATTATAGAGCGAACCTTCCGCGGTTGGTTGCGACCGTGATAGCTCTGAGACAAATCCCCACAAACTGCAGGCACTCCCTTGAGGCCTCCGTCGCCTCGTCGGCGCTAGCAGTTCGTTTCGCACCAGGTGCGCTCAAGCTCGCTTCAAATTACAATCGGGCCACACGTTCGTAGAGGATCGGAAGCCGCGCTGCCAAGTCGCACGAGAGTTGGAGAAAAGCCAAGAAAGCCCGGTCTGAGCGGTTCATGGCATTAATGGTTGAATGGTGCTCTCTTGCTCTGGTTGCCTTCATAACATGTGGAAAGAATTCCAGACCGGGAGCCCTGGTCTGAGAGGCATCGTTTGATGCACGCTCGTAGAGGCCGGGGATACGCGCCGACAAGTCGCACGACAATTGAAGGAAAGCTAAAAAGGCGCGATCCGATCGGCTCATGGCATTAATGGTTGAATGGTGCTCTCTTGCGGTGGCTGCCTTCATAACATGCGGAAAAAATTCGATGCCGGGAGCGGTTATCTGAACCGCATTATCTGTTGCCAATGCACGATGCTGTGGACCTGTCTTAGATTCAACCATAGGTCAAGCTCCCCGGGTTACAAGACGTAAGCGTTTAGTGTACTTTCGGAACGTGCAGATCGGTTACCCTCGGTCTGACATCGTGAACATTACCCTGCCAATTCCTTCTGTCAGCTCTGTGATCAAACAGAGCTGAGTGCAGAGAAAATATCCGATCTATGTGAAATTGCCGTGGCGCGTGACTTAATTTCATAATGGATCATGCACCACCGCGGGAAGCGGTGGCAAAACTTGACGGCTTCGAATCGGGCGCAGCCTCCGCCCCCTCAGTAGACCGGCACGGTAATCTTTAGCGAAATCGCTCAATTTGCGCGGAACGCTACCACAGGTTCATAGCACATTATCCTGTTTTGGATTGTGCTTGCTGCGGCAAGTCTGATCGCTGCGCCCTCTCCGCTTCTTTCAACCAGTTGATTTTCGGATGATCTCGCCC
>JAKFUT010000145.1 GCA_021732565.1 Candidatus Obscuribacterales bacterium | reverse complement strand
GCGCTGACACTGTGCGTCCCCTATCCGATAAAAGGAACATCAAAATATCCGTCGCCTCATGATTACCGCTGCACCGCTGACGGTGCGCGTTTGATTCAGGTTATCGGCAACTTGTTGTCAAATGCCATCAAATTTTCCCCACCCGATTCGGTAATCGACGTGGGGCTGGAACGATGCGCTGATGGCATCAGGGTTTCAGTGCATGATGAGGGGCGGGGAATTCCCGAAGAAAAGAAACAGGTCATCTTTGAGAGATTTTCACAGGTAGAACATGAGGATGCAACTAACCGCGGCGGCTCCGGACTGGGCTTGGCTATTTGCAAGACAATTATTGAGCAACAAGGCGGACGGATCGGGGTAGACAGCAATCCTGGCAGAGGAAGCACATTCTGGTTTACGGTGCGCGATTGATGCAGGGCAGGATTTGTCGCCAAGGAACGGCAGGAACGACCTACCCCCTGAGGTTGCGAATCTCGCCTTCCACCTCAAGCGCTTGCTGACAGTTTGGACCTGCATGCTTGACGATAAGCTCCAGTTCACACCGGAGATACCGTAGGCTTTCGTCCTTGTGATCATTTCGCATTGCTACAGACCGCATTACTCTCAGTCCCGTCAATTCCATCGACCAGTCCTGCGGGCGCAGGGTCTTCTTCCAGCTCTCGAAGAGAGCTTGTGCTGTACCGGTCTTTCCCTCTTGCGCCTTCAGGCGGATGTCCGCAATATCAACTAACCGAGCTTCGTCCGAAGAAGTAGAGGTGACCAGCCTTCTGGCCTGTTCAATGCAATGTTTTGCACTGTCAAACCGCTTCAGAAGTCCACATACATTAGCCAATTTGAACAAAACTCTCACGCGTCCCTTTGCATCCAGAGAAGGAAGACATTCTTCGAATAACTCCCGGGCTTTGCCTGGTTGCTTGAAATCAACGTAGAAATCTCCGAAACTTTCTAACAGGTTCGCTCGTACTCCAGGATTCACCGCACAGTTAAGTGCCAACTGGTAGTGAGTTCGGGCCTCGGAAAAATGGCCTAACTTGCTCTGGCACAATGCAAGTTCGCGAAATGTTTCAAGATTTCCAGACTGGTTTTCATTCTTTCGCGCTTCAACATCTCCCAAAGCTTGGTTCAGTAGTATCTGCGCCTGCTCATATTGTCCTTGCGATATCAGCCACGATGCCTTTTGCGTGCGCGCAAAGGCAATTCCGTATTGGTCTTTTAGTGGTTCCAGCAGTTTAATGCACCGGTCCCAGTATTGGACCGGTGCCCGTTTCCCTTCCTCCGACCACGACATTTGCGCATAGAATGAATTGATCTCATTTGCACTCAGGCTCTTGGCAGAAGTCGACTCCATTTCATTGGCTACCCGGTGAAGGAGTTCTTCAAATCCGGGCGTTCCGTCCTTAAGCTTAGTGACCATGCGGACTTGTGCCGTTAGTGGAGGATGCGTGTCGAGCCATTGCGTTAGCAGTGTGCATCCCGCTGCCGCGCGACCACATTCACCGTCTAGCTGAGCCTCCATTGCGATAATTGCGATCATGTCATCCGAGTTATCCTCGCAGGTCTCCCGGGCTTGACGCAGGCATTTTTCTGCTTCCACATAATGATGAAGCTGCAGGTAAGTTGAGGACAGCTCCAACAACGATCCTGGATTCTTCCCGCCTAATGCAACAATCTTTTTTTGGAACTGCACTGCCTCAGCATATCTTTGATGTGCTACATAGAAGCGTGAAAGATCAAAGAGAATCTGCTTGAGTTCATCCGGATGGATAGGCGTGATACAGAGTTTCCTAAGCAAGTGTTCTGCTTCTTGATCTTTATGCTGAGCCATGAGGCATCCGGAAAGAATATGCTCTAGAGATATTTTGCGGTCAAAACAATTGAATCTTTGGCAATCTTGCAAGGTCTTTCTCGTCAACGACTCGGCTTCCACAGGCATGCCAGAAACTAGCAAGGCTCTCGCTTTCTGCTCTTCCGCAATAATCATGGCTGGAAATGCCGATCTCGATTGCAAGACGTGGATACATCGATCTCGTATTCGCAGGGACTCGGGAGACCGTTCTCCGGAGAATTGAGCTAACTTGCAATAAATGGCAAGAATATCGTCAGGATCAATCAATTCAGACGGGGGCGTAGCTTCAATTTCTTCTGCCAAATTCTTGAGGACAGATATTGTAATTGGCGCGTTGGCAGCAAGCATTTTCGTTGCATGCTTTATGCGTGGAACCACCCCTAATGAGCGGTTCTTTAAGTCACTGGCGGTGTAGCTCGGTGCCTGAAAACTATTAGTTGATGGTGATGGACCAATGGTTGCCCGCCCGAGAATACCGGCAACTGCAAGCAAAAGTAATCCGGCGGTCAACGATTGCACCAACCGGCAGGAAGGCTTGTCTTTCGGCGTTCTGTGAATGTTTGGGGCTGTAGCTATGAGATCAATTATTGGCGGAAGGTCGATAGCTTCGCCCTTTTCAAAAAGCTTAAGGTCCCTTCGAAGTTCGTGCGCAGACTGGTATCGCTCGCCTGGATCTTTGTGCATGCCCTTGAAGAGGATGCGATCCAGATACGATTCCTTTCCGATGATTCCCAGCTCAGCAAGAGAAGGTGGCCACTCGTTACTGTGCTTATGCATGAGCCCCACAGGATTGTCTGAGTCTAATGGAGGTTGCCCCGCAATGCATTCATACAGGACGCAACTGAGAGAATACAGATCGGAGCGATGATCGGCCTTTCGTCCAACGCATTGTTCCGGACTCATGTAATAACAACTACCTATTAGCTGGCCGCTTCGTGTAAACCCTGCGGGCAGGTTTGCTTCTGTATTCAACCTGCCTAGACCGAAATCAAAGATCTTAACGAAATCGGGTTCAAGACCATCAACTACCATGATATTTTCCGGTTTGATGTCTCGATGGATGATTCCCTGATTGTGAGAAAATTCTAGCGCGTCACAAATTTGGACGGCTATATGGACACATTGGTCAATGGGCAGAGCCCGCAGCTTATTGAGCAATTTACGTAAATCGAGTCCTTCGATGTACTCCATGACGAGATACGGATATCTTGATTCCCACAGGCCGAAGCTATAGAAAGTAACTATATTCGGATGAATGAGTTTAGATAGGAACTTGCCTTCAGTTCTAAAACGGGCACGTGATTCCTTATCGCCAACAAGAGTAGGATGAAGCATCTTGATCGCCGATATGCGGCCAAGTTCCAGTTCCCTTACCTTGAATAGCTGCCCCATGCCGCCATCGGAAATATGCTCCAGAACCACATACCGTTCGTCAATGAGTGATCCAGGGATTAGTTCAAGCATGCCCAACGGGTTCCTCGTTTTGCTATATATACCACGGCTATTTTTCAATAAACGAAAGGCAATACTTCGATTGTATGCGCATTCCGAGTTTGATCCCGATCATTCACCGTAGTAGGGAATTCAAAGATATCGGGAGACCTCAAAATCGAGCGTGACAATTCGCTCACAATGCCGCAGGCATTATCACCTTGCTTGAAGCACACCAAGGAGACGATAAGGCCATGAAAAATGATGAGATCAAAACAGGATATGACAGCGCAGAGAATCACACTCTTGACGAGGGAAAGGATCGATCCGCTAAATTACAAGCTGAAGCATATTCTGACAGTCGGTCTGGCACCACGGTTCAAGTTGATCGGCCGATCGACAAAAATTTACTTCACATTCTGCCGCAGGTGGAGGTTAACGACAAAGATCACTGCGACAAACCCTACGTCGCCGACAAGGCGGATCCGGACAAGATGGATCGTAGTGAAAAACAAATTGACGAGCGAAAAGGGCCACCTGAAGAGGCAAAGAGAGACTCTTCAAAAACTGCGTCCGATTCCTCTTCCAGCATCGGGCTACCGAACGGGACGCAAATCGACCCGCCGCTCATCCAACGCACCGCCAAACCTGATAACGGGCAGGATGAGAAGCCGCCCGAAGTGTATTGGAAAGTTGACGAAAAATAGTCATTAAAACCGAGCCACGGCTCAAGTATTCGGAGAAGGCGCAAGGGACCCCTTCTCCGAATAAAGCCTATGAAACAAACCGCATGGATTCGGCAGTATTACTAGCTTCGGGATTGATTCTTTAATTGGCCCTATCGGAGCAGATTCATGATCGTCCGAAAATAAGTGTCTAAATCAGCGCGAGAAATACCAGCCCTGTTGTTCTCGTCTTCCTCATCAAATGCGTTAGCGATTTGCTCCTGATTGGTTAGCAAAAAATTGATAAACTCACGCTCTGCAGGCATCATCTGTTCGGACACCAGGGCATCGATCAGTTCATCTCGATCAAGATAACCGCTTCCATCAGAGTCGAGCTTATCGAAGGCTTCATAAGCAAACTCCTTTATTTCTTGAAAATTATCAAGCACGCTGGAGCTGTCTCCTACAAAATTGGAAAACCAGCCGGTAGTAAATTGTTTCTTTACCTGGCGCAAATTGACAGTCCGTTCTAAGAATTGCCCCGGGGCTTAACATTGCCCACATGGATAAGATTCCCTGAAAACCAAGTTTTTATCATTGTTCCAACTCTGCTTCAACCAAATCAGCACAGCAAGCACCGATTTTTGGTCGACGGGGAAATCTTTGCCGCCATGAAAAAGCAACCTGGAAACCAGGTTGCAATGCTAGTTAAGTCACGTCTTCGGGGCATAAACTGTTAGGGCTGGGAGGCATTATCCGTGACAGACTCGGTCAGCGAATTGAAACGACTGCTGGAAGAGCAAGAGGACGCTCTGGGGACTGACAGCCCCAAGGTTGCCAATACATTAACTGCCCTGGGAGACCTTCTGTGCATGCACAACAGGTTCTTCGACGCTGAGCCCCTGTACTGGCGGGTTCTTGAAATTCGGCACAAAAGCGGGGGGCAGCGAAACCTGGAGGTAGCCGCCGCGCTGCAAGACCTGTCACTTCTCTACGAAAAACAGGAGAGCTGGCCAGACGCAGAAAGACTGCTTCGCTGGTGTTGTGATATCAAACGGGAGTTGTTGGGTCCTCAAGATCCAGAGTACATAGCAAGCCTGTCTCGTCTGGGTCGAGTGCTCGACATGCAAGGCAAACATGAGGATGTAAGCCTGGAGGCGACTTCCACTCCATCTGAGGGCAACACGAATTCGGTGCCCGGGGTTGATCGTTATCCCTGGAACGACCACTGCGCCACCGCCCGTGACCTTCTCAAAAAAGGGCACATCGAAGAAGCGGCACGCTACGTGGCCTGCCTGACAGATACAGCGGCATGTTTCGCGGCAGACTCGGTGCATCATGCACGAATTCTCAATCTCCAGGCACGAACACTGTTTCGCCTGAATAATCATGTAGCCGCTCGGACAGCCTGCGAGAAAGCCCTGGCCATTTTTGAGCGAGCTTTCGGGACCAATCATCTTGAAACCATGGAATGTCTTGTGAACATGGCAAACATTCATGTTGCTAAACACGAGTTTGGAGAAGCAAAATTCTTGTATCAGTGGGCCCATGCCATCGCCATTACGTTAGAAGGTGAAGGATCGGACAAAGCTCGCAAGCTCGAACAGAAGATGGCATCGCTGCCCGGGGCAAAAGCTCCTGCAGATGAATCACTTCTGGATGGTAGTTTCCTCTTAGATGTGCAGTCTGAAGTGTTATTCTCCACCGGAGAGTACATGAAGCCGGATCTTTCAAAGTTGGCTCAAATACAAGCGTCTGAATCCACCACCGCTGCCAAAGAGCAGCAACATCCTGGAGATAAAGGAGGGGATCGTCGCGACGCTAATCGCTATGAACCATCGTCACTAAGCGGCGCGGTTCCAGCTAGCGGGGAAGCGGTGACAGGATCGCAGCTTTCCCCCCGGTCCCGCGGTTCAGCTGATGACATTAATGCAAATCCTGATGAAGTGTCGGTTACCGACGATTCTTCAGAACGCGAAACAAGGGGCGAGCGGTCAGACGAGTCAATCAGTGCCTCACCCGAGCAAGCCGCACAAGATTCAGCTCGGGCTGATGACTTTTTCAAACAACTCCAGGCGCTCGGCGAAAACGATCTCAAGAAACTAGATCAGCCCGATGAACCCCGGGAAGAACAGATTCCCGCTGCACCTTCAACTCAACCTCAAAAATCCACTGTGCGCCCATCGCCTTCATTCGATGGCACCCGGGTTGACGACCTTGATGTAACCAGTCATGGCGAAGGCTCACCACGTTCAACGGAAGCTCAATTTAAGCCAGACGCACCGGCAGCACCGCCGGCAACGCCACCAAGAACGGTATCACAGTTCGGTCGAGCATTCGGTCTGGAACAGCCGCAGGCCGAGCCACTGGAGCCACCGAAACCGTCGGGACCACACTATATCGAAGAATTCGACAGCAATGTCGCTTCATTTCTCTGGGAGAAGTACGTAAGCGCAGGACATCGGGCCTTGTCTCAACGCAACTATGTGGAAGCGGAACGCATGTACTCAGTGGCGGCGGAAAAAGCAAACGGCTTTAACGACGAACGACTGTGGAAAACACTGTGCCACTTGGGTCTGGCCCACCAGCATCAAAAAAAGTATGTGCGAGCGGAAAGCGTCTTTAAGCAAGCTCAAACTCTATGCGAGAAAAGACTCGGTCCTGAGCACGTTGATAATACCGAGTATTGGAAACACCTTGGTGGTCTCTATCAAGAACAACGCAACCTGATGCTGGCAGAGCAATGTTACAAAAAAATGTTTCATCTAATGACCAAAGCAAACAGGCCAGCTAGCGAACTGCGCGAGATCAAAATGAAGTTAGCCGAGTTTCACGAACAGTTACCGTCGCATTGAATAATAGCTCGATGTGATATTAGCCGTCCAAACGGACGCATCCAGATTCTACAATTGGCGTACGGCAGACTTCCAACCGATCAACGGTGCGGATGGCCGTCCGGCAGTGTGCAGATTAAGAGCAGGCGAGAGCGCACCGTCAGTTCCATTTGTCATCGATGGCAGAAACACACCGGTCTCCATCGATCTGCCTGGCTTCAGTGGCAGTGCCGTTTGTTTCGTCACCAACGAACGTCGCATCCTTGCCATTGATCCCCGCAATAACGATACATGGCAGCTTCAACGCGATACATTATTCGGTGCTACCATTGGCTATTCCTGGACCAGATTACGCCGCAGGTAATTGGTATACTCTGGACGAGTGGGGCTGGACCTGGTTTACACCACCATCGGTTGTTTGAGCGAAAGTACTTCGTCTAAACCATTCCGACGAATGACTCGACTGTACCAGTGGGCGCTGTCCTTCAATTTCCGGTGCAGTGTTTCGTAGTCAACGTGTATTAGTCCGAACCGCTTGTCAAATCCGTGAGCCCATTCAAAGTTGTCCATCAACGACCAATAGAAATAGCCTCGCACATCAGCGCCCTGAACCATTGCCTGATGTATTTCAATCAAATGATCGCGAATGTACTTTATTCGTTGTGTATCATGAATACGACCATCGCCGCTTAGCTCATCTTTATATGCTGCACCATTTTCGGTAATATACAATGGGGGCAAACGGTAATCTTCGGTAATCCGAGTGAGCAGGTTGCGAATTCCAGGTGCGTGAACCTCCCAGCCCATATCCGTATATTGTGCGCCGGGAATTTCCAAAATTCTGCCACTGGTGGCGCTCATTATGCAGCGAAAGTAATAATTCACTCCAAAAAAATCAAGTTGCTGAGCAATCAATGAAAGGTCCCCCGCCCGGACGTCCGGGACTTTATCTCCCATCGAGTCCCAGATAGCCGGATAGGTCGCCTTAAACAGCGGATCCATAATCCACGCGCAATCCTTTTGCCAGGCGAACTCGGCGGCATCGATATCCTCCGAAGTATTCGTAGCAGGCTCTTCCGGAAAGAGAATATTGACGATACCGCACTGTGCACTGGAATCAGCAGCGCGAATGGCTACCACCGCACGACCATGCGCCAGTAGAAGATTATGCAACACCTGCAAACATGTTTTTTCGTCTTGAATGCCCGGTGCCATTTCGCCGGTGCGAAAACCGAGGTGTGCCACCACCCATGGTTCATTGATTGTGGTCCAGAACTTCACCCTGTCTCCAAACCGCTTCACCATGGCCGCAGAGTAGTCGGCAAAGTAATGACCGACATCTCGATTTAACCAGCCACCTGTATCTTGCAATGTTTGAGGCAAATCCCAGTGATACAGCGTAACAAAGGGTTCTATGCCTGATTCCAGTAAGTCGTCAATCAGTCGTTCATAGAAGTCAATTCCCTTTTCATTGGGGTGGCCTTTTCCTGTGGGCAACACCCTCGGCCACGAGATTGAAAAGCGATAGTTGCCAATGCCTAACTCTCTCATCAAACCTACGTCTTCGGAGCTGCGATGATAGTGATTGCAGGCTACGTCCCCGGTGTGGGCTCCGGCAATCTTGCCCGGAGTGTGGCTGAAGCGATCCCAAATTGACTCGCCCTTGCCGTCCTCGTTCCAGGCACCTTCAATCTGGTAAGCGGCTGTGGCAGCGCCCCAGCGAAAGTCTCGCGGAAACAAGTATTTCGAGTTGTTCATGCGACCATCCTCATCCGTGCCGGGAGTTCACCAGGTTGACATCCTGTGTGGGTTGCTACCCGCTGCATATATAACCATATCGCCGGCATCAAGAGGAGTCGCCGGAAATGAATATCGGAGTTGTAGGTCTTTTCAAGATTCTGAAGCATCGGGCTTGAGCTGACGGTGTTATCTCGTTACCTCAAGTTCCGGAGAAAATGGAACGCAGGAGCTGACCATCGCTTCAACTATGCGGCTTAGGGTTCGCAGTATATTCGAGGAATTAGAGTATTGAAGAAACTGCAGCTGCCTTCACGGGCGCAATTACTCCTGAAAGCTAGATTAGATTAGATAACCTCGAGTCGACGCAATCTTTGCAGTTCGTCGCGTTCTTCCTCAGAAATCGTACCCGTCTGCTCTCGGCCGACCAGAAACGCTACATCGTCGCAGGTGGCGGCTCCGCAAGCTCGACCTATTTCAATAAGGTCGTGCGGGTCAATATCCGTGCTTCCTGTGGCATTGCCGGAGATATTCGCGGGCATGGACTCTCTCCCGATGTACGATGACCATTTTGATATGCCCCGTTTTCGGACCTACGGCCTACTCTGTGGGATTAATTAACAAAGCATTGCATGATTAAAAGGTGAAGCTCGAATCCCGCGAAGTGTGCCAACAAAGGGTCAACGAGTTGCCACAGCCCGGCGGCGGGCTCAACGTGCCATCAATCCCAGTCGAGAGGCGTCAATTCTTCGTCCCAGCGGAGTCTGAAGGATCTTCAACACGGAACTCATGTTCATGTAGTGAATGTCGGACTCGATCGTGCCGAATTCCGCATAGTTCTCGTTGATGCTTCCCACAACACGTGCTTCCCCTGTAAGCAACGCCGGGAGAGCCGCCGTATTTCGGACAGGCCGCGCAACGGTAGTAGCAAACAAGTGCTCATGTTCGGATCTTTCCAATCGCAGAAGAATTTCCAGTGCCAGAGGCAGCACATAGAGTTCAGCTTCCGGCAAGGCCGCCAGTTGCGCAAAATAGGCCAATTTCTGCTGTTCAATAGATTCAAGAGAAAAATCCAACCACGTCACTTGCCTTCGCCTTTGCCACAGGTCACCCGCTCGAACAATTTCGTCGGGCAAGGCGATTCCAAAGCCCAACAGATTCTCTTCCTCAAGCAAAACAACTACAGTTGCATGCTCGATGAGAGCGGCATATTCGTCGCTCGTTGAGCCGAGCAAGAAACCGTGCCCCCGCTCATTTTCCATCCCGCCAAATCTCAAAATCGATTTGATACGAAGCATGGAAGATATATCAGATGCGCTTGCTGTTCTTATGTGCTTCATCAATACCGCTGGTAGTACCGTTTCACTTTCTTGAGACGATAGTTGGTCCGGCCGCCTGCTGAAGAATGGCCTGAATTACCGACATTCGCTCTTGCACATTCTCGCATGGTGAGTGCCCGGCCCCCGGGAGTTTATACCAGGGAAGCGTAGGATCAAAATGATGCGCCGAGTGTTCATTGAAGTTAAGCAATAGCCAGCCGAGGAACCGATTTGGTTTGAGAGAGCGAACATTTCTGCGAACATCTAATCCAATTGGCTGCCGATAATGATAAATGTACAACTTCAATGACCAGAGCCAGGCAAAGACTGCCAGGGGTAGCAGTGCGGCCAGACACCATACGTGCAGCCCTAGAATCTCGACCAACACCGCATGAAAAGCTACACATGATGCAGTTTGCACCCATGCCAGCAAACGCATTTTCATTGTCCAAGCCTTGAACACGTCAGAGATGCCCAGAAGCAACATTCCAGGAGCAAAAAGAAACAATAACACCGTGATTACGCTGTGTACGAAAAAACCGCCAAAGAAAACGTAATAGATCCAAATACATTTAAACACGAGAGTAATAGTTTCGTTTCGAGTGCCGGCTATAAACGTATCCAGAGCAGCAGTAGAGTGGTCTTTACGATTAAATCCATGATGGAAGTAGTGAATTTTTCGGTAAATGGAGAGTGGAGCACCAACAGGTAGCAAAACCAACCATCCGATGAAATCATTAACCAGTGGATTGTCTGGCAGCAGTTTCTTATGGACACACTCATGAGCAAGTACGAAGAGCCGCTCTAGCCAGAGCCCTAAAGTAATACTAAAAAGGACTGCCAGCGCATTCAGCCAATGGTCATCAAAACTCGCAAGAATGGAAGTCGCCAGCAACAACAGGCTGTAGATTATTAAAGTTTCCGCGACAAGCTTAACTGAGATTTGCGTGTGGTCTTTCATTTCTGCTACAGGCGATGGAACAAACTCTAACCGGGAAAGGCGGCGGGGGGAGCCAACGTACTCATGATTGCAGCGGGCTCTTCGATGTTTCGCAGGTTCGCTAGCGAATCTCCCGGTGCAATTTGGAAACGACGGGAGGACTCTGTGGCGAACTTTTATTATCTGTGAAGGATGAAATGACAAGCAAATCCCGGAAACATATGTTACACATTTGAGATTATCACTAAGTTCATGTCCTCGTCTGCCCGAATATCGGCGTCGGATTCCCGGGATAGGCGCGTAACCTCGAAACAGCTCCGCGGATTTCACCGATACCTGACGGTATTTCATCAGACCATGCCGCCATTGCATGGACAGGTCGGCTGCATCCTGGAAGACGAGGCTGTGTTGACAGAACTCCCGGACCAGCTCCTTATTTTGCAGACGGAGGAAGGATTACAAGTTCGACGCGGCGATTCTTTGCTCGGTTTTGTTCAGTGTCGTTTGATCTTAGCGGCCGCAGCTCACCATATCCAACGACTTCGGTCTTACACTTTATCCCTTCCTTTGCCACCAGATAGTCACACACCGCACGGGCACGGTCCGTAGAAAGGGTCCTGTTATAGGTGTCAGTTCCAGCATTATCCGTATGTCCTTCGAACACCAACTGCGCGCCAGGTACCTGCTTGATACGCAATGCTGCCTCGTGCAATTCTTTTGCAGCCTTCGCCTTTATAGTCGATTTGTCAAAGTCGAACAAAACCGCCGCATCAAATGAGATTTTTTCGGCCGCTCCGATGGCACCGACAGAATCAATATCAGCTCCAGACCATGCGCCTCCGGGAGATTGCTTCAAGTCCGTTACTTTTACGTAGTGGAATACTTCGCCTGGCTTGACGAATTTATGAATATCGATTGCTGCCGTTGAACCTTCAATTTTTCCAATCGCCACCCACTTCTTCCCATCGGGTGAAATTGCCAAGTCAGTTGCCTCTATTGCGGGACCAACCTCAAATACAAATAGATCCGGGCCAGGTACATCGATAAGCGCATTATCCACGAAGCGAAGCACCAACTCGCCGCCGGCACCGAGCGGACAGTCGGCTTGTTTGATTCCCTCATGGCTCTCGTCGATGTAATCGGGGGCGCCCAGCGCTACTTCCGGCTTCTGCAATGACGCGTCGGGCGCAGGATTGCCTTTCTTGTACGAAACAATTTCATCGGCAAACGAAATATCTCCCAGGGGGAAGTTAATAGTGCCGCCACGATGATCCGAATAGGATTTTGCCGATGGTGGTGCAGCAGACGCTGCTCCAGTAACAAAAGTTGTAATCGCGATTGCTGCGGTGAGCTGAATCCCGGACTTGGCAATGGCATTAATCTTCATACAAACCTCTGGTCTAAGTTAACGTGAACATCTTATTCGGACCACGTTTCATTTTCTTGCCAAGATTGTTGCACTAATGTTTCAGTTCAGCCTTAACTAAGCGAAGCCGTTCGGCGCGGAGGTACTCTCAATCGGCAAAACAGCTCAACTCCTGGAGCGCAGCCGTGAACATTATCATTCACAGATTCTTGTCGGTAGAATACACAGCCGAGCGAAAGGCAATGATTTGTAGTGTTCGACGCTGGAATAGGGATGTCCCTAATGCAAAATCAAATCGATCAAAGAGCATCATGATTTTAGACGTAGTACAATTCGTCTATAAGGAGCGCAGATGATCATCACGTGCGAGGCACAAACGTTCCTTCCACATCAACCCTACGGCTTGGGCTGCGCTACCATGTCGGGCACGATTGTCACTAGCTCGAGGAATGGCGAAGTACAAGTCTATTCGCCCTCGCTCCAGCTTGTAAGTTCGTTCGAGCTAAAAGACAAGGTGGACAAGATTAGGATCAGTCCAGCCGGCGACTACGTGGGGGTATGCTTGCGAAACCGCGTTCTTGTGCTGACAGTCGATGGGAAGACTGTGAAATCCATTCCTCAACAAGATTGGGACACTTACGCAACTGGCGACTGTAGCTTTTTTCCAGATAATCGCTTCTGGATGATTCATCCAATTGCAAGCGATAAATTTCAAATAGATGTTTTCGATACCAAGAGTTGGAACGTAGTTGCATCCGATCATTTCTGTCTTGACGAACAATGTGTTTTTAGGTTCATTCCGCACCCTGAAGGAAGGCTCGTTGCTGTTTGGGCAGGTGCCGGTCAAGATGGTGCGTGGTTAACCTTCACGAAGTTTCAAAACGATCATATAAAGGTACTTCAAGAGCCACAAATTTGGACTTTCCCACCTGTGTTTCATCCAGGTGGAGGCGAATTTCTCGAGATCAACGATGGTGAGTTATCGCGCTATAGTTTTCCAGAAGTCAATTTGCTAGGAAATCAACTTTTGCAATCGCAAACGTTTGGCGAACAAGACGGCTTTGATGGATTCGTTCAATACGTCGCCGATGACAAGGCAATACTTGCCAGTGCAAATGGTTGGTTGAGACTTATTGATTTAAGCACCATGAGTCCAATCGACGATGCCTCATTGCAGGAAGAACCTCTAAGATTCTGGCATTCAGATATGGATGAAACTGATGCAGAAAGCACCGACATTACTCAGATTCAGTTAATAAAGGACAACCACTTTCTCGCTGTGCACTCCGACTGGAAGGATAACCCGGCTAACCCCAACTACACTTTGAAGATTTGGAACGCTACAGTTCTCTCCGAACGACTCACCGGCCCGGCAGCGGATCATCCGTTCACATCACGCTTCGAGAAAAGTGTCCGAATAACGGGCAGCGGCACGTAAAAATTCACGCGTGAATACTTATTGTTTACGCACCACCAGCGCGTCAACCATAATGTCGTGAAGCGCTTGTTTCTTCTCGGTGAAGGCAGCCATAATAAAGCCTACATTTAACATAATTGCAGACAAAATTTTTGCGAAGTGGCGAGCGGTGGACCGTGAGAAAGTCAGCCCCTCTCCTTGCTCATTCACTACCTGAAGCCCGAGGATCAATTTTCCCGGAGTTGCTTTCAATGATGACGCTTCAAATAGTGCATGGTATAGCCACTCTACAATGATTGTCACCAGTATGGTAACAGCGAAATATCCGAGCACAAGAATACCCGCCAAATCGTTCGGCAAAGTGGTAGAGGCAATGCATAATCCAATGAAACCAATTAAACCAACCGTGCCGCATACGCATCCAAGAAGCAGCTCGTCAACAAGTCTTGCTACGAATCTGAGCCAAAAACCTGCGTAGTTTTGCAATTCGTGGTGGCACACCTGACACGTAGTAGCTGATCGTGGTATGAATTCGCCGCAGTGAAGACACTTCTTCGTCGACTCTTCATAGCTTCCGTAAGGATTCCTACCATGCAGCTGTTCGCTCTCGGGATTGTTCAGTTTTCTGATTTCATACGCACGCGATTCGGCATTCACGGCTTCCAGGGTGCGATACTTTGCTTTCCTCAGCAGGGTGGCGTAAGCCTCAAGTGTCTCCGCCACAACTTCATGATGGGGACCAAACTCGTGTTCAGCTGAGTAGACGGCACTCTTCGCTGCCGTTAGACGGTCATCGAGGTCAAGCTCTACGGGTGGTTCGAACAATGGAAGGTCCTCGAAAGGCTTTCACATTTTGTTATACCCGTACCGGGTTGATTCAAGCTCGAATTCCGGTGGCAGTCATGCATGTGGCCTTTGCGCACAGTGCGGTTAACTGCCGAGACGTTTTCACGGCATCAGGTAATTCACCACGCTCAGTAGCACTAAAACCAATTTTTTGGGCAAATTCCACTGCTTCAGTCAGTAGAAAGAATTCCACAAACCCGTCGGCGCGAAGGTCCTCCATCCCTCGTTTCACAAGGGCTGCGGCAATGCCCTGCCTGCGCAAGTCTTTTCTCACCACTAAAGATCGCAATAATACATACGGTTTATAGTCTTCCCACCCTAAACATCCCACTACCGTTCGGTTGTTTCGAGCAACAAGAAATCTGACGGGCGGATCTTGGTGATCGGGCAGGGGTAAATCTGCGTCAATTAATAGAGTACGAATTCTATCGTGGTCATTGAAAGCTGAGAATTGTATAATCAAATCGTTTTCGGGGCTCAACATTAGTTCGGGTTCATCCTCAGGCGTGGAAAATTTCAGCTGATTTTAAGGTTGATGAGAGATATAGCATGATCGCTTGAGAAGTGATCTGTCCTTTATTTATAAGGCTAAACTTGTTGTGCTTCGGTTCTCCTTGAATGTCAGGTGGACCCGAAGAAGCGAAAGTTAGAAGGAATGCTCCAATCATGAACACTACCGCATTACCTACAGTCGGTTATCACCTTAATCATCCGCGATTGCAACACTGGGTTCAAGAAATTGCCCGAATATGCAAACCGGACAAGATTTACTGGTGCGATGGTTCCCTGGAAGAAGCTACTCGGCTGACCAATGAAATGGTCGCTGCTGGCACGCTTCTCCGGCTGAATCCAGAGAAAAGACCTGATTCTTTTCTTGCAAGATCCGATGCATCCGATGTTGCGCGCATGGAAGATAGAACTTTTGTGTGCCCGGTCGACAAGGAGGATGCCGGACCAAACAATAACTGGCTGGCGCCGGACAAAGCCCGCGAAACGCTGCGATCAGTCTTTGCCGGATCGATGAAAGGTAGGACCATGTATGTGGTGCCCTTCAGCATGGGACCGATTGGCTCCCCGTTTTCGCACATAGGGGTGGAACTAACTGATTCGCCCTATGTGGTAGTCAGTATGCGCACGATGACCAGGATGGGCCAAGACGTAATTACCGCGCTCGGAAACGATGGCGATTTTGTGCCCTGCGTGCACTCGGCGGGCGCACCATTGCAGCCCGGTCAGAAGGATGTACCGTGGCCTTGCAATAAAGACACGAAGTACATCTGCCATTTTCCGGAGTCGCGAGAAATCTGGTCTTACGGTTCGGGCTATGGCGGCAACGCACTGCTTGGCAAAAAATGTTTTGCATTGCGCATCGCTTCAAACATGGCCAGGGAAGAAGGATGGCTGGCGGAGCACATGCTTATCCTCGGGCTGGAGTCACCCAAGGGTGAGAAGAAGTACCTCGCGGCGGCGTTCCCTTCTGCCTGCGGAAAGACGAACCTGGCGATGCTTATTCCTCCTCCTGCTCTTTCGGGATGGAAAGTTACAACAGTTGGCGACGACATAGCCTGGATTCGTCCCGGGAAAGACGGAAAGCTCTATGCGATCAATCCTGAGTATGGATACTTCGGTGTTGCTCCCGGAACTTCCGAGTTTACAAATCCAAACGCAATGGCGGCACTGAATGCAAATTGCATCTTCACAAATGTGGCGCTGACCCCCGACGGCGACGTGTGGTGGGAAGGATTAACCAAACAACCGCCAGCAGAGCTGACAGACTGGGAAGGCAAACCGTGGACAGCTGGTTGCGGTCGCAAGGCGGCCCATCCGAACGCCCGGTTCACCGCCCCGGCAAGGCAGTGCCCGTCGCTTGATCCAGCGTGGGAAGATCCGGCAGGTGTTCCGATAGATGCCTTCATATTTGGTGGCAGAAGATCGACCACGGTACCGCTGGTGGTTGAAGCCTTCAATTGGAACCATGGTGTGTATATGGCCTCAACCATGGGCTCTGAGACAACGGCGGCGGCCATGGGCAAAGTGGGTCAGATTCGTCGCGATCCGTTTGCCATGTTGCCCTTCTGCGGCTATCACATGGGCGACTACTTCGATCACTGGTTAGACGTTGGTCAAAAAGCCGAAAATCGTCCGCGCGTATTTTGTGTTAACTGGTTTAGAACCAACGAGAAAGGCGAGTTCCTCTGGCCCGGATTCGGCGATAACATGCGCGTTCTCAAATGGATATTTGATCGCGTAAGCGGACAGATTGGCGCGACGGAAAGCAAACTTGGCTGGATGCCTCGCTATAAAGATCTGGACTGGACAGGTCTGGAATCAGTTACGCCAAAAACGTTTGAGAAGTTGACCAAAGTCGATGCAGAAGAATGGCTGGCTGAACTTGAATTGCACAAGGAATTCTTCGATACCCTGGAAGATAAGCTTCCAGAAGAACTCTCATTGCAAAGAGAACTGTTCAAGAAGACCCTGGAACGTAACGAAACGCAAAACGGTAACGAAACGCAACGGTAGTTCCCTGGGTCCAAATAATTACAATGGCGCGGTCTAACCCATGACCGCGCCATTTGTTTTGGTTCAGAAATTCCGTCGGGAATGAGCATTACATCCCACCTCGGTAATGAGGCCATCTGCAAACAGAGCGTCGAATCCATTGGCTGCATCAGCCTGAAGAAATCCATTGAATCCTTCCAGGAATTTCTTGTTTCGGTCAAAAGACAAGTCCGGAGAAAAATCAAAAACGATATAGCTATGCTGGTCGTCGCCTATGTAAACGGTCATCTTCCCCTTGCGCATGTTTTTCTTGACCTTACGATCTTGAACCTTGATTCTCGAGTCATCAGTTTTGATCACCTTAGACTTGAGCAATTCATTTTTCATCAAGTCGTACAATGGGGTGACGGTGAAGGAAGTAGCTTGCATCCAATCACATTGAGTAGCGCGAGGAATTATGGCGTGTTTGCGGCGGAAGATCTTCTCTTGACGATTATTTGGAAGACCATCGTCCAATTTGCCCACATCGCGGTAATCAGGTCTGTCGCTCAAAGCTCTCGGCGACATGCCGGGTCACCACAACACCGAAAGTACGTGCGTCTACCTGAGGTTGAACTTTGAGGAATTGCGGAATGTAGCCTTACCTTTGCCGGCATCTTCAAAGAAGGGGCGAACCTATGAGTAAAACGATTAATCTTGCCCCTATCATTGGAAATTACTTGAAGCTGAAACGGGCTCTGGGACGAAGATTTGCCTCGGAAGAATGGGTTCTTCGATCATCCAAAAGCGCACGTCGAGCAGAGACTATGTTGCATTGCTTTCCTCGATTTGAACGCAGCCAACGAGATATCCAATCTTTTAGATGATCTAGATCCATGTTGGAACCATAGGCAAATACGAATGGCATGTTTGTTGGAGCTCCTCTTAGCTATGCTGCTGTATGCTTATTTTATTTTGTTCAAAATCTTTGCATTCTGCTGAACTCTTGCAACTATTTTGTCCAAGACTGGATTATCAAACTCCGTCTTTCTCAACAAGTTCCTCTCTTCTTCAACTGAAACCACAACCTGCTCTGTGAGCGAACTAATGATTTTTTTGAGTCCGGGAAACGAGAAACCAGTGGTCTTACAGAGCACTTGCCAATCGGATTCTTTGATGTCTTTGAAGTCGTAGTGCTCACCGAGCTTCATGCACAAATCGTTGGTCAACTCATCATAGGCTTGCGTGCATAATATGTCATAAAAAGGCGCAAGACGCGAATTTCCATCCACGTCGTAAAGGATTGCGAAATTCTTTCCATGCGCATCATTATTTCCAACCAGGTAATTGAACACTGCAGCTCGCATTAACAGGTCTCTACCAATGACTGGAATGCGTGTTTTCATTAAGAGTTCGAAGCAGTCCTTGAATCCAGGACCACCCAGGCGCTGGTATTTTTCTCGGAACCCAAGAGCCTGGCAAAAATCCTCTTGGTGCAATCTGATTATTCTCTTGCCTTCATCGAATTTTCGATCATATCTTTCAACTAAAAGATAATCCTCCTTGCCAGCTCGACTCATTTTCACATCAGGTACGGGTAAACCGAGGCGAGTAGCTGTTCGAAGGCACAGGTACTCATTTTGAACACTGCCAGAATATTTTGACATTGAAGGCTTCAAAATATGCGTGGTTGGAGTTCCTGCAAGCGGGATAGCAATTTTGTCCTCAAATACACAGACTGCAGCCTTCTCCTGCACGCCAGCCAGCGATAACCTCAACCCTTCAACGCCCATGAAGAGTGGCTTGAGCGGAAGTTCCTTTATGTGTTTTTCGAGTTCTGCCTCGGATAAAGGTTTCATTTTTGTCTCCAGGAGTGCATCCTGCACAACTGGATCTTCTGGATCATGAAACGAAATTGCACCAGCACAATCATGACCAATAGCTCTTAAAAGGCTAAAAGTGCTTTTTGGATTTGCATCGAAGTTTTTCCCGATTGCCTTTTTGGCTTCTTCGCTTTCTGGCAATAAACCGCCGAAGTACTTTTCACAAGGCATGTTGCCAAAACGCTTACTCTCCACAGGCATGCTGAGAGAAATTTGCCTGGCACCATCTTCATATTGGAATTTCAGCTTGCCTTCCTTTGTTTGTTCAAGCTGTCCAACTGGCTTCCCATTCAATCGAACTGACAGTATCTTTAGTTTTTTCATTAGTCATTCGATCCTTTAGGTAACAGGGAGATTGGCTTCCATTACTATTCCAAGCATTTGTGCAACCCGAAGAGCTTTCTCTAGTTCACAGGTTGGCTTTCCATGCTCCAGATCAACAATAAAACGGATTCCCGTGCCACAAGCGCTAGCAACATCTGGTTGAGTTAGCCCGAGGCTTTTTCTGGCATCTCTAATAGCTTTTCCGTATTGCTCAGCATTGCTTATGCGCATTTTTAGCTCCCGATACAATTTACCGCACGGTAAATCGTATCACAAAAACAATTGTTTTGAACGTGAAATTTACCGTACGGTATTATTTCTATAATTCGCGTTAGAGAGATCGGCAAATTTACCGTACGGTAAAGCTGCAACACTGCTGTGTAATCAATGACTTATAGTGATTTATGGATATTCGGTGTTGCATTTTATCAGTTTTTTAAAAGCTACAATTTCGGCTTGCCCATAATATCCCTCAGATTCAACTGCATACAGCATCTTCGGTGCTTGAAGCTGTTTTGATTTTTGATGGGTAATACTAATTCTGCGGAAGCATTATTTACCGCACGGTAAACAATGCCTGCAAGCTCAAGGCTTACCCGCTGTAATTTACCGCACGGTAAATTTATTAAAAGCGGAGCCAAACGCACTCCAGAAGCATGTTTTCCGAATTCAGAGAGAAATTCTTGAACTATACTTATTTCGAAGAAATCTCGCAAACGCTTGCTGCGAATGCATTTCACTTCGCCTGCTCTCCAGGGATGGTCCATGTGCATCCCTTCATATCAATGTCAGCCCCAGCTCATTGCAAGAACGTTCGATTTACGAGCGCCGGTAAACAAGCTCAACAAGACGAAGTCTGTGGGCAATGATTTTGAAATACGTGGACTGCAAATGTCCTGATCTGCTTCTTCATCCAGCGCCGCGAAGAAGCGTTGAAATTCATCAGCTTGTATTATGCGCACCCGGTTCTGTTCCAGAAACATTGTGATTGTCTGGGTAGGGTTACTGCCTTTAAATATTTCCACTCAATGGTGTCGCCGGCGGCGTAGAACCGCGCAAGGATGGGTAATGTCAATGGTTCGAGAAGATGTCGATCAAGAAGTCGTGAATTGGATCCGGCAGCTGTTGAGGAATCTGACGGCAATTGGAATGGTATCTTGTCGGATTCCCAGTCGGGTAGTGGTTCAGACCGCAGGTAATACATTGCTCCACGACATCCTCACGTCGCCCATTTTTTCCATCCCCATAAGACGATAGAACTAGTTCTGCTTAGGCCGCTTGAGACAAGAAGAACGAAACCGGCGATTCCAGTCTCGTTCTTCTTGGATTTTCATGTATCTGTTTCTGATTTTGTAATGCTACCAGGCAGTCCGGCACCAATGCCTGCGATTCTTCGGATTGAAGCACCAGCCATTGGTACCAGAAGTCTCCTGCACGTCGCCTGCTTCAAAGCACCAATCTTGCGGATCTGATTGTTGACTGTCTCGCAGTTGGTCAAACAGATCACCGCAGACATCAGACTGAATCGTGAACAAGACTCGAATCATCTTTTGCTCCTCTTTCTTTTGTACTTTTAGCTTTTTTGTTTGCCTTGCGGGTCTTCTCTTTTTCCGCCGCACGTTCTTCGGCTTCCTTGTGCCGATAAGACTTGCCTTCGATGAGAACTATCTCCGCTTTGTGCACCAGACGATCCACCAAGGTCACCACGCAAGCATTATGCACTGCAGTGCATAATGCTTGTAATGCACGCATCGACTCATCTAATTCCTAACCATTGACGAACCGTTGACTCATTTAAAATCGAACCTCTTGCCAACGAAGCGAGGGGAAAGGAATGAGGTTGACGATGAGTCCACAATCACGACACGAATTGT
>JAKFUT010000101.1 GCA_021732565.1 Candidatus Obscuribacterales bacterium | reverse complement strand
TCCGCAGGTATCCACCGCCGACCTTCAAAACCCGTTTCCTGCTACCGGTTTCCTGGGATTTCTCGGTAACTTCTTCCCGCAAGCCCCCCTGCCAAGTATTGCCGGTTTAACCCCAACGTCGGCTGCAACTTCCGCTTTTAACTTTCTCACACTGGACAAGAGAGCCGGCGGTCGGCAGAACATTGCTACGTTGCCCACTGGTGTTAACTTCTCCGTTAACCTGCTTTTGCAAACCAACAAAGCTAAGGTTCTGGCGAACCCGAGCGTAGTGGTAAGCGACAATACGGAAGCATTGGTTACACTGGCAACGGAAGTAATTCACAAAGTGACGTCAACCGTCAGCCTTGGTGTTACCAACGTTAACGTAGAACTGACTAAAGCTGGTATCTTCCTTGATGTCTTGCCGAAGGCAAGCGAAGATGGCTTCATTACAATGCGTATTCGCCCGCAGGTATCGTCACCGGCTGGTCCGGCTCAGCGATTTGCCAACGACACCGTTATCGTTACCCTGTTGACCATTCGAGAAATCATGGCGCAGGAAGTGCGGGTCAAAGACGGTCAGACCTTGGTGCTCGGCGGATTGTTCACCGAGCTGGAAGCAGCTCAGATTGCCAAGGTTCCGTATTTGGCAGAAACCCCGTTGTTCGGAGCATTGTTCCGCAACACGCTTAAGGGAAGAGCTCGAACCGAGTTGATGCTTATGATTACTCCAAAGATCGTTGACGAAGCACCGCCTACGCCACCACCATTGGCCGAAGCCGGTTCTGCCGGGGCGCGAATGTAATCAGCCTTATTCAAAAATTGAATTTACAACAAGTGCTTCTTGCAAAAGGAGCACTTGTTGTATTCAGATTCGTACAAGCAGCATGAGGACGCCGGCGAGCTTCCAATCTTAGGCAAAAAAATACGTGGCCAAATCAGCGGTAGCCCCAGCGTGGTTTGGAATCTGGTCTTGAATGCAAGGAGCGAGCAAGGGCACCGGCTGTGCCGGGTAAATATGCAATATGTGCCCAATAGAATTCACCTGGTTTTGCCGTCTTGCATTGTTGACACTGGTTTTGAGCCCGTGCTTCTACAGCCTGGCGCCTGCCTCATGCCAGCCTCCGCCAGTTAAGACAGTGGCCGACGACCGGTACAAGAACCTCAAAGCAGCGGCGGCGGCACTCGGTCCAAAGTCCGATGTTGCTGCGGTTGAATGTCTTCTTGCCTCTGCGCATGATGCAGGTCTTCATGAACTCGAGTTTGACGTACTATCGCGTACACATCTTGAGCGCCTGACTCTCACCCGTCAGTTGGTGTCTATTGAATGCATGAAGAGCATTCATAAGGAAGATCTCTCTTACAAGATCGAACAGCTCGCGTGTAGACGGGCGCTAACGGAGCAGTGCGATACATGGGTGAAAGTGAAGCTAGCTGACCTTGCGATCAATACGCTAGCCACGAAATGGAGTGATGTTCCCTCTTCCACGGACGAAATGTTGCTTTTGATCTATGCCCTGAACCCGAACTTAGCTCGCGGTTACTTCTACCGCGCTATACGGACAAAGGTAAGAGGGAACGTGACGCAGGCTCTGGCTCAAATGAAAGAGGCGATTCTCCTCGGTCCGCAAGATCCCGATCACTGGCTCCTGGCTGCTTCATGGTTGTGCCAGCTAAAGAGAAAGAGGGAAGCTCTGGAGCTCATTCGCGGGGCTCTTTGCCACGCAGTTATTCTTCCCCGGTCGGTTCTCGGCTGCGCGTACAATCTGATCGGTTTTTCGGATGTTGAGGTCAAACAGGTAACCGATCCCGCCGGGCTGCCAACTGATCGCGCCGCTCATTGTTTGCTGGTGCGTGCATGTTCTCTTGGTCTGAAGAAAGAGTGGAGGCAATCGCAGACCGCTGCAAGGGAAGCCTTGGCGCTTTCCCCGCACAATGGTCTGGCACTCCTTACTCTGATTGTCGCGCTTGATAAACAAGGAAAGAGTTATGGCGACCTTCTCAATAAATTTGCCGCAGGAGCTTCTATTCAAGATTTAGCCTCGCTTAAAACATATCTGATGACACTAGACAATGTCTTCTCCACAGCCCTGCTTTTGACGCTGGAAATAAAGGATGCTACCGATCAAGATCTACGTGCCTTGCTGCTGGCAAACTGTGTGCCTCCCGGGGACGAAATCACTGCCAATTTCCTGGCTCGCCTTCACCGCGCGGTTCGCACGGAGGCGACCATGGTTGCACTGCGAAAGAAGCTACTTGAGTGGGAGAGAAAGGGCAGTCCGGCTGTCGTTCAGTCGCAGTTGGAGCCCTTACTTCTATGTTGCGCTAACAACGCATACAGATGGAATAAACAGCATCCTTCCGCCACCGCACTTGCAAATGAGAGATTCTTTGAGGAGCGGCTGAAACATGAAACGGATTGCTCGCAGTCTAGTGGACACTCCAGTTCTCAACTGCACAAGTTGCTAGAAGGGTTTCTTCTGTGCAAGAAAAGCACATCGTTGTCTCCCTTCGGCTTTGAACGGTTAGCGACATTACAGGCATGTGATGACCAGCTGGATTCAGCAATTACCTGCCTAAACGATGGACTGAAATTGTATGGTGGCGAACCCGCCCTTTTGAAGTTAAGAGCAGCAATGGAACTTCGTCAAGGTAACGATGCACTGGTTAGGCGGGACATGCACGCATTAGAAGGTCGCCTTGCGTGCACGTTGAACGAGCTTCGTAGCATGAGGCGAACATGGGAAAGCGGAATGGCGTGGGATAAGCTACTGTTGATGTGGAAGAAGGTCAACAGCGGCCGAGTCACTCGCCATATTGAGGAGGAGCGGCGTTATTATCTTCTGAAGGCGCAACACTCCACCGAGCGCATGGTTAAATATCAGTCGTTGCTGGCTGCCACAGAGCTATCTATCGCTCACAGTCAGTGTAACCTGGCTGCTAAATACCTTGATATGGCGCAAGATATTGAACCCAATTATTGCAACACGCATGAGCTTCGGGGAATGATTTTCGAGGCATTGGGCCGAAAAGAGGAAGCGAGGAGCGAGCGGGCCCAAGCAATCAGTTTGCCTCGCGCCAGACTGGCTGTGGAATAAGATTTCACTACAGTTTTTTGATCTCAGCTTTCAAACTTATATCCCTGTCCGTAGACGGTCTTAAGCATAGCGGCTGTATCGGGATCAACATCATTTATTTTCGAACGAAGTCGAGCGATGTGGGTGCGAACAGCCCAGACCGAACTCTCGGCTTCGGATGCCCAGACCTTATTCAAGATTGCATCGCCACTGAACAGGTGACCTTGATTTGATACCAGAAGCTCTAAGATCGAGAATTCTTTGGCCGATGTGTCGATGGTCTTGTCACCGATTTTTACTGTGCGTGTGTCTAAGTTTATGGCCAGGTTCCCGATGGTTATCGCAGCAGATCTCATGGCTGCCGGCCTGCGCAATAGACTCTTCAATCTAGCAAAAAGTTCTTCTCCATCAAAGGGCTTGGGTAGATAGTCATCGGCGCCAGCCTCCAGGCCGTGAACCTTATCGGCTACTTTGGATCGCTGAGTGAGCATCAGTATAGGAGTGCAGCCACCTTGCGCTCGAAATTCCTTGCAGATATCCGGACCATTCTTTGTGCCAAGATGCCAGTCCATTATCACGGCGTCGTACTGCTGGTTGGTCAACCAGTTAATCGCGTCTTCGCCATCGAAAACTGTATCGACGGTAAATTTTCGGGCTGTAAGGAATTGCTTCACAAACGCCGACAGGATTTTATCATCTTCAATCAGGAGAATTTTCGGCATATTCTTTTCATGGTATCAGAATGCTCACGGCTCGTTATGCCCCGAAAAATTCGTTTCAAATCGGCTCCAATTCGGGAACAGCAATAATAGCCCGATCTTGAAAGTCAATGAAGCTCATACACAAATGCATTCTCTTCCTCGTGATGGTGGCGTTCTTGCAGATTGCCGTGTTCGGGATTTGCTCATACATGCTAGCCCAATCTGAATTGAAGGTTGGTCAGTCGCGATACTCCGCCATGACTGCAAACCGTGCTGTTGCTCTGACTCGCGGAATTCAGGAGTGGGCTTCAAGCATGCTCCTGACGGCGATGTCCCGGAAACCCGAGTTCAAGATCCGATATAAACAATTGTGTGCTGAGCTGCCGGCAGAGTTTGAAAACGTTGAGAAACAAGTGTCTGGTAATAAGGAAGACGCAGAAGACATTGAGAAAGCCAGAAAAGGAATGCTGTTCTTGATGACAGGCATTGAGGAGATGCGGGCGCGATTGCTGGAGTCACCTGACCTGGCAAATTTCATTCGCGCCAAGCAATACGTTGAGCTTTCCGGTAGTGGCCATATGCGAGACAGCAGTGATGCGTTGGCAAGAGTCGTGCAGCGCCATCGTGTGCGATCGTCGGTGTTAGCACAGCTCGAGCGTGACAGGCAGGAAAAATTCAGGCTTGTTCTTGCATCCGGCATCTTGCTCAGTTTGTTCAGTTTGACTGCCATAGTGCTGGGATTTAGTCGTGGAATTAATAAGCGACTTACTTTGATCAATGAAAATTTCCTGCGGTTCAGAAATAACCAGCCACTTCACGCGCCAATTAGCGGTGGCGACGAAATCTGCACTTTAGACAATAGCTTCAGGGAGTTGGCACGGGAACTGGAAGAAGCGTCTGAGAAAGACAAGGCTGTTTTCACCCATCTCCCTGCGGGCCTCATCACCTGCTATGCCGACGGGACTATTCAAAGTCTCAACCCTTCCGCGGAGCGATTACTTGGAATCACCAACGAGTCAGTCACGGACAAACTGATTGAATCATTACTCGACCCGGATGATCATCGAGTGCGTGACAACGAAACTCATCTGGCTCCCGGAAAGTATCGCTTCTTAACAGCGAACGGCTATTGCTGCCCCGTAGAACTGACAGTCAGTTCATTTCGCCTGCGCGAAACACGAATGTTGTTGTTTGCCATAGTGGACATAAGTGCCAAAGAAGAAGTTGAGAGAATGAAGCAGGAGTTTCTATCAATTGTGAGCCACGATCTACAGACTCCCCTGACCTCGATAAAGTTGGGAATCAGTATGCTACAGGAAGAAGAGATCTGCCAGTTGACCAATGAAAGCCGTAGAGTGTTAAACGTCGCAGGGCGAGAGACAGATCGCCTGGTACGACTGACGAAAGACTTATTAGATCTCTCCAGGGCCGAGTCTGGAAACATTGTATTGCTCAAAGAACCTGTTTCCGCCGCTGCCATTGTTGAACAAGCTGTGGGCGCAGTGTTCCAGGCGGCCATTCAAAAATCCGTGAGAATCATCGATAAGTCTATCGATCTGGAGATTGATGTTGATCCAGATCGAATATGCCAGATACTGGTGAATTTTTTGTCCAATGCGATCAAGTATTCTGCACCGTCTACGGTGGTAGAAGTTAAAGTAGAACGCGTCGGCAAAAACGTTCTGTTCTCTGTGATGGATCAGGGGCGCGGTATTCCCACAGACAAAATAGTCCAGGTTTTCGAACGATTTAAGCAGGTATATGACGCTGATTCTTCCAAGGGCACCGGTCTCGGGCTTGCCATTTGCAAGTTATTGGCAGAGGCCCACGGCGGATCTGTGAGTGTGGAGAGTGAGCTTGGAAAAGGCAGCACATTCACATTATCTATTCCTGTTTTGCACCCTGTAAATCTTGCCGAGCAAACTGAAATTGCCCAACAAACATGAATCACGGTTTCCTTGAATCCAGTCATCTGAGTTGAAGCGATTTGATCGGTTCCCGTGATCCTGATTCATATCCACTTGTTAGCATGCAAGTACGGCTCCTGCTCCCGGTTGTTGTCGTAGCATCATCAATCGGGGCGCGCTTCGCCTGCACCCACAGCCGAAAAGGTCTTAGATCTCGACTTAGGAAAAAGTCCAGTTAGATCAACAAATCCGATTGACCAAAGTGGCTCAACAAAAACGAATGGATCAAGAGAGTTCTTGATCCATTGGCTGATTGCTAATTATTGGTCAGTAGATTTCGCCAGTCTCATTCCACCGTTACAGATTTTGCCAGGTTTCTGGGCTGATCAACATCTTTGCCCAGGTGGTCAGCGATGAATGCAGACATCAATTGCAGTGGAACAACGCTAATTAAAGGGCTGAAGAATTCGCTAACCGGTGGAATGGTGAATACCGTTTCGAAAGTCTTGCGGACCAGCTCGTCACCCTCTACCGCTACAGTTATCATACGCGCTCTTCGCGCCTTGGCTTCCTGCGCATTGGAGAGAGTCTTTTCATAGACCGTCCCCGGTATGGTCAGGGCTACCACCGGTACTCGTTCATCAAGCACCGCTATCGGACCGTGCTTTAATTCACCGGCAGCGTAACCTGACGCATGAATATAGCTCAGTTCCTTGAGTTTGAGTGCTCCTTCAAGAGCGACAGGGTAGTGAATACCTCTGCCTATAAACATCATTCCGGGCGCGTCTGAATACTGAATTGACTTTTCTCGAATATCATCCTGGTTTGCCAAGATTCGTTCGATCAATGCCGGAGTGCGGAGAAGTTCTGCTTTTAGCGCAAAGATGCGATCTTCGGGCAGTAAATTCTTTCGTTCGGCTAGATAAAGGGCCAACAGGTAGAAGCATGCAACCTGAGCCGTGAAGGTTTTGGTCGCGGCAACTGAAACCTCAAGACCACACTCAGTTACCAATAAATTCGGGCATACAAGCGAAAGGTGAGAATCGGGGCGATTGGTGATACCGAGTATGATGGCACCACGATTCTTGGCTTCGCCGATCGCTGCCAGGGTGTCTGCTGTTTCTCCCGACTGGCTGACCGCCACTGCCAGAGTACGATTGTCGACCAGCAACCTTCTTGTGCGAGCTTCCGAGGCAGTCTCTACATCCACCGGAATGCCGCACAGTTCTTCAATAATATACTTGCCTACAAGCCCGGCATGGTAGGCGGTGCCGCAAGCGACTATTTTGATGCGATCAATTCGCGCTAGCTCCGCATCAGACAGATGCACTCCATAATTACCATGAGCTGAACTTCCGGCGAAGTTGATTTTCTTGCCTGGATGCAAAAGGTATTTTCCAATTGTTCGACGCAGCACCAGTGGTTGCTCGTGAATTTCCTTTAGAAGAAAATGCTTGTGCCCTTGCTTGTCCAACACAAACTGTTTGTTCTCGAGCTCCACCGGATTTCGCTTAACTTCCACCCCGGCGAAAGAAAAGAGTCTGGCACCGGCAGTGGTGATCTCAGCAATTTCGCTTTGCTCCAGTCTCAAAACCTGGTTTGTATATTGACAGACCGCTACGCTGTCTGAGGCCAGAAAGGTTTCGTTGACACCGATTCCCACGGCCAATGAGTAGTGATGGTTTACCGCAAAAATCTTGTCTGGATGTCTTTGGCTCACAATTCCCAGCGCATATGCGCCTTTCAACCGATGCAATGCACGGCGGATTCCCGTCAGGAGATCATCGGGATCTTCCTTCAGTTCATCTTCTATCAAATGGGCTACAACTTCGGTATCTGTTTCAGATCGGAACTGGTGCCCGGCTTCCATCAGTTCTTCACGCAACTCTACATAGTTTTCAATAATGCCGTTGTGCACTATTGCCAGAGTCGAGGTGCAGTCTAAATGGGGATGCGCGTTCTCATCATTGGGAACGCCATGTGTCGCCCATCTTGTATGTCCGATACCGACGGTTGCTCGCGGCTGGACATCACTCAAAAGAGTTTCTAGATTAGACAATTTACCAACGGCCTTCAGTACTGCCAGCTGGCCGTCTTCAATTACTGCAACACCTGCCGAGTCGTATCCACGATACTCGAGGCAGCGCAACTCCGACAGCAATACAGGCGCCGCCTTCAAAGTTCCCAGATACCCGACGATTCCACACATGGGTTAAACCTCCATGACTTCGGCTTCCTTTTGCTCCGACAGTTTGTCAACTTCTTTGACAAACTTGTCAGTCAATTTTTGCAAGTTATCTTCCTGACGCTTCAATTCGTCTTCAGATGTTTCCTTGCCTTTCATTTTCTTCAAGTCGTCTCTGGCATCACCGCGGATGTTTCGAATCGAGACTCGAGCTTCTTCAGCATATTTGCGAACGAGCTTACTGAGGTCTTTTCGGCGCTCTTCAGTGAGAGTGGGTATTATGATGCGGATTATGTGCCCGTCGGTGTTCGGGGTAAGCCCAAGACCCGAGTTTACGATTGCCTTTTCAATATCTTTGAGCGACGACTTGTCATAGGGAGTTATCACCAATGTACGAGCATCAGGCACTGTGATGTTTGCGAGATTTTTCATCCCTTGCGGAGTGCCATAATAATCAACCTCGACGCGGTCGAGAAGTCCTGGATTTGCGCGCCCGGTTCGAACGGTCTGAAATTCTTTCTTCAGCGTCTCTACCGCTTTTTTCATGCGGTCTTCTGCAGAAGAAATTACCTCGGTACTGGTAGACATAAATTATCCCCCTGATCCTGCACCAACCAATGTTCCGACTTTGATTCCCGTGATGATTTCCTGAATGCTCCCTGTCCGGGCGAAATCAAACACTACGATAGGAATGTTGTTCTGCTGACATAACGAAACCGCTGCAGGGTCCATCACTTTCAATCCTTGCCTGATCAGTTCATCAAAACTAATCCAGTCAATCTTCTTTGCGTTAGGATTTAATCGCGGATCGTCGCTGTAAATTCCATCGATTTTATTTTTGGCCATCAGAATGGCATCCGCCTTAATTTCAGCCGCTCTCAAAGCAGCGGCGGTGTCGGTGGTCACGTGCGGGTTACCAGTGCCGCCTCCGAATATGACGACGCGGCCCTTTTGCAGGTGCCGGATAGCCCTCAGTCTGATGAATGGTTCTGCAATCTCCGGCATGGCAATTGCAGTTTGAACTCTGGTCTCGACCCCTTTAGAGTTCAACACCTCTTGCAAAATCAAGGCGTTCATAATGGTTGCCAGCATGCCGACATAGTCCGCTGCTGCTTTATCCATCCCCCATGCGGAGCCCTGGACGCCGCGGAAGATGTTTCCGCCCCCAACCACAACAGCTATTTGGACTCCCAGTCCATGTGCGTTTCGAAGTTCATCGGCGATTCCACCGATAACTTCGGGATCTATGCCGAATTTTGCTTGGCCCATGAGGGCTTCGCCGCTTAGTTTCAGCAGGATGCGCCGGTATTTACAGTCTTTCGGCATTGGTAAAATCTTTCAGGTGCCAACAGAATGAATCATAACGCCTTCTGAGCACCAGAACATTTACTCTATCTCGTCAAAAGTTAAATGCGGGAAAAGCTCTCGTAAAGCTTTGTAGACCATTCCCGTCAGCGGTATGCGCTTCCTCTATGCATTACATTCTCCAACCCATATTCGTTGTGTCCGGGTGGTGTTCCTAAAACGAGACAAATGGCACGTTCTGATGGAACCTGCGGGGATTGTTGGCAAAAATTATGATTAGCCTGTTTGTTCATTTTGGTTCTTTCGCGCATTCTGAGCATCTGAGCGTTCTGATTCAATTGATAGAGTGGTCCAACAGCACCGTTGCATCCGGAAACCAGCAAAAAAGAATTCCCCGCGGAGCATATCCGCGGGGAATTCCGAATTCATTATTGAGGCTTCGGACTAATTGCCGCCGTTTGTTTCAGCGGGCGTCTCTTCCTGGGCTCCAAGGATATAGAGCTTGAACGAAGTAGGCTTCAGTTCAAGATCATTCTTTACCTTGAGAACTTGACCGATCTTTTTCGAAGGGTCCTTGACGAAGTCTTGCTCCACCAACACCCGCTCACCGATTATCTTGTCAACACGCCCGGTGACAATCTTCTCGCGAATTTCAGGCGGTTTCTTCGCCAGGTCTTCTTTACCTGATTCAATGCGTCTTTCATTCTCAATCGTTTCTGCCGGTACTTCGCTTCGATCGATAAACTGTGGCTTTGAAGAAACAATATGCATCGCTATGTCGCGTGCAATCGGATTCAATTCTTCAATCGGGGCCTCGCGGTTGGCTTCCAGAGCCACAACTGCACCGAGTTTTCCACCAACACTGTGGATGTAAAGTCCGATCAACCCGGGACCAGTCACTTCAACATAATCAACTCGTCTGAGTACCAGGTTCTCGCCGATAGTTGAAACTTGTTCCGTCAGCAACTCTTTCACGGTACTGGTTTCATGTTTTTGTTCAAACAAGCTTTCCACAGTGGTTGATTTGTGCTCAAGCGCCAGTTCTGCCAATCGATTGGCGAAGCTCTGAAACTGTTCGTTTCGAGCAACGAAATCTGTCTCACAATTAAGTTCTATTATTGCGGCGCGCTTGCCATCGGGGCTAAGTTTACCAACGACAAGTCCTTCGGACGCGGCGCGGGAAGCTTTCTTCGAGGCTTGTGCGATACCCTTCTGACGGAGCCATTCGAAGGCCTTCTCGAAATCACCTTCGCTCTCCACCAGAGCCTTCTTGCAATCCATCATGGCGGCGCCGGATTTTTCCCGTAACTCCTTCACCATGGACGCCGATATCTCTACCATCACCATGTTCTCCTCTCGCTCCTCTTGGTGGAATGTAACTATTTGTGCGAACAACAGTCCACACAGTTCAGGAAAGGGAACAAGTTCCCTTTCCTCTTTGAACTAATACTGATTATGAGCAGTTTCTCGCTTTACAGTCTGTCACGAATTGCGAGTAACTTATTTAGCCTCAGGTGGAGGAAACTCAGCGTCAGGTTGTGGCTCTTCTTGTGAACGCCCTGCGGCTACGCCTGCTGGAGCTTTGCTATCAGGCTTCCACTCTTCGTCGTCATTTTTGCTGCGCAACGGTGTAGTTACATTGCCATGTTTGCCTTCAATAATTGAATCGGCAATTTTTGAGCAGATTAGCTTAATGGAGCGAATCGAATCATCGTTGCCGGGAATTACGTAGTCAATTCCATCGGGATCGCAGTTGGTGTCTATGATACCGGCTACGGTTAGCCCGATTTTTCGTGCTTCACAAACTGCATTAAGTTCGCGTTTCTGGTCGATTACAAAGAGCACGTCGGGACGTCCACGCATGGTTTTGATACCACCGAGGGATTTCTCGAGTTTTGTTAACTCTCTGTTGAGCACGGCAACTTCTTTCTTGGGACGGCGATAGAACTCGCCTGTGTCCCGCATTTCTTCCAGTTCTTTTAAGCGATTAATGCGCAGGCGAATAGTTTCGAAGTTGGTGAGCATTCCACCGAGCCAGCGCCTATTGACGTAATGAGCGTTGCAACGGGTTGCTTCTTCTTCGACGATTTCAGATGCCTGTTTTTTCGTGCCGACGAAAACGATATTCTTTCGCTCGGCGGCAGCCTTTCGCATAAATTCACAAGCTTTATCAAGGGCTCGGGAAGTTTGCTCCAAATCTATGATGTAAATGCCGTTACGCTCGCCATAGATATACGGCCGCATCTTCGGGTTCCAGCGCCGTGTCTGGTGTCCGAAGTGAACGCCGGCCTCCAACAATTGTCTCATCGATGCTACTGGCAAGGCTGTCTTACTCTCCTCCGATATGAACAGTTTAAACGCCTGAACCGAGAAACCCACCGGATCCCGCGCAGCAACTTGCTTGCGCAGTTTCCAGATAGAACACAGGCTTAAAGTCCTGTCGATGCCGGCCCTGGCAGTTGGGTCATTGTAGCACAAGAACCTGTACAGGCGCGATTTGTAGACAAATGCACCATGTCGTCGTTATAATGTTACAACGTAAAGAATTGCTTAAAAAGTAATTCGACTCTTGCCCAGCAGTGTTCAAGAGACCATACAAATGAAGAAAGAAGTGCGAAAGTGTAATTAGGGAAATTCGATTGAACTTATGAAGTAGGTGTTTTGACTTGTCCAAAGTATTGGTGCTTAACGCATCTTACGAACCATTGAACATAACTAGTTGGAGGCGAGCCGTAATTTTGCTCTTGAAGGGAAAGGCGGAGCAAATTGAACATAACGGCAAATTGATAGCCCAAAATTTACCTCTCCCAACGGTCATACGCTTGCGTTCATACGTGAAGATTCCCTATAAGGAGATCAGCCTGTCTCGCCGCAACGTGCTTCATCGTGATTCATATACTTGTCAGTACTGCGCCGATCGTCGCCATGACCTGACCATCGATCACATCGTTCCCCGGTCTAGGGGAGGCGGTGATACCTGGGATAATGTAGTCGCCGCATGCCTGCGCTGCAATGTCAAGAAGGGCGACCGTACGCCGCGTGAGGCTGGAATGCCGCTCATGACCACTCCGCGCAGGCCGGTGAGCCATGTCTCATTCGAAATTTCAAAGCATTCCCTCTCCGGTCAGACGAGCTGGGACAAGTATTTGATCGGCGCTTAGCTAGAAATCGCTTCATCTTCGGGCTGACATGGTATTCAGTCGGCGTCGCATCTATTGATTGTTGACCGATTCGCATACCATCCTCCCCGCGTAACGTGAATTCAATTTCGTTTTCAAGTAATCAAAATGTCTACCATGGTTCCGTATCCAGGGGAGTAAGGCTATGGCAGGGTCATCATCACGAGCCTGTGTCATCCTGGTCGGAACACTGATTGCCCTCCACCTTAGTTCTAATTCATCCTGTAGAGGCTTTCCAGAGCACGTTGACGTGGACGATAACGACACGAGCCGGCATCTTAGGAATGTATATGCTCAAAAAATGCGGGAGCGAGCAGCTAATCCAAGAGGGGAAGTATTGCGATGCAATTGAGCTACTGATCATGGTTCAACCTGACAGCCCGGGGGCATACTCGGCCGATACAAGCTTGCCCTAAGAGACGTAGAGAGAGCTAGTTTGATTAGTCCTGAAGATAGGCGTAGCCACTTGCTCTTTAGATGCGGAATCTACAGCTGCATGTATCGGTGGAAAACGCCTTGAACGATTTGGCGGAGTTTAAGAAGGCTGACCGACACATCACGGATCCCCGTTTTTACCCACCTGACTAGGTAAGCTGGCTTGTCTCCTGCAAACCAATCATTTCGCACCAGCAGCGGCCAACTCGCTTCAAACACGTTTTTCTGCTGCAAGTTCCGATTGCAATTTCTCAATCAACTTGACCATGGCGTCAAGGCGCTTTGACGCCCAATAGCTAACCGTCATAGTAAAGGCTAACCCGCCTGCACCAATCAGACTTAGCATTTTGGGTATTTCCTCATTCGGCATCGGCTTTGGCGACAAGCTTACGACCATCGGAAGAATTGCGACCATAAGGAACAGAATGGATGCAGTTGCTGCGGTGCAAAAGTCTGGAAGAGCATAGGGGCCAAATCCTGTCTTAGCCGTCATGAGTAGCTGCGCTGGCGATGTTTCCTTCTTCATTTCGATTCTCCTCATTAATTTTGGGATTTTGATTGAACTCTTGAGATGGTTTTTTCGTTAGAGGAATGTGGGCCGATATTGGCTCGCCAGATACTGCTAACTAAGTCACACGCTTAGCGTTCGAATGCCGCTACGTTTTCATTCGGGTGAGGTCGATAATACCCCGCTCGACGAGGGCTGTACTGATTTCCATCCATCGGACTGAAGGCCCGCGGTTTCTGTCAGCAATCGGGTGAGGACCCGCTCTCCTGACATGTTTGTTGCAATTTGCTGCGCGTTTTCAATAGCACTCGGCATCCCTGGCTTTCTTAGCTTTGCAGTTAATTCCCCAAGGAGGAGATGTCATGAATTTGTTTAATCAAACTGCATCCCGATACACTCATATGGCTAACTTCGAACGACGGCTGTGGAGGACAATCTTGGCCGATAACCGAGATTTGTACGCGCAGGTGGTCCTGGACAGTACCGCGCAAGAGCTGGCCGATCGCTTGTTTACTTATAAAGTCCCCGAGGCGCTGCTGTCTGTCGTGATGCCGGGCATTAGAGTTCTGGTGCCATTCGGGCGTCAGGATCCGGTGGCCGGCTTCGTAGTCTCCATTCGTAACGACTGTCCCGACCTCACTTCCGGTCGCACGACGCCAATTCAAATAAAACCAATTTTGGAAGTTCTTGATGAAGAGCCCCTCTTCGGTCGTGAGTATATCGACTTCCTTTATTGGACAGCGGAGTATTACCTGTGCACCATCAGTGAGGTCATAACCGCCGCTGTACCCGCCGAAATTGGACCACGCGTGAAGCGATACATTCGGCTCTGTGATGCGGTTGCACCGCCCGGTATGCTGGCATTGCCTGCGCATTTGCTTGAGTCGTTATCGTCGGCAGAGCAAGTCCTGGTCGATTTGTTGTCGATGAATAACGGAGAGATGAATGTAACCACCCTTGGTGACAAATCAAAGTTAGGACCTGACACATTTCAGAAGGCATTTAGCTCTCTTAAACGTCGCGGTCGACTGGAGTCTGTAAGTCGCATGGACGGCGGCGCGGTTCCAAAAATGACGTCTCGGGTTATCTGGACAGGCCAGCTACCGGATACCGATCGACAAAGGCAGGTGGTCGACGTACTCAGGGAGCATGGCGGGGCACTAGGGTTAACTGAGCTGCTAGCGCTTGCAAAGACCACGCGGGGCACAGTGCAGCGATTGGAGACTAGCGGCGTAGTTTCCATAGGACAAGTGGAAGATATTCGCGATCCGCTGCGGCGACTACCTTCTAAGAGAGATTCGCCGCCACAACTGACGGCGGCACAGCAAAATGTAGTCGATATCCTTCAGCGCGAGTTAATCTCCACCCTTACGTCCGAGCCATCCCGGCAAGTGCAACCGTGGTTGCTACACGGAGTCACGGGCTCCGGCAAAACCGAGATTTATTTGCGTTTAATTGAACAGGCTCTGGCAATGAAACGAGCCTCGCTGCTGCTCGTGCCTGAAATAAGTCTAACGCCTCAACTATCGCGGCGATTGCTCTCTCGCTTTGGAGAGCAGGTTGCAGTCTGGCATAGCGCTCTTTCAGCGGGCGAGCGATATGACACCTGGCGCCGATTACAGGCTGGTGAATTGCGGGTTGTTCTCGGTGCTCGCTCAGCGATTCTCTCAAGCATTCCGGATCTCGGTTTGATAATTCTTGATGAAGAGCATGATGGTAGCTATAAACAGACCAGTCCAAGCCCCAGGTATTCTGCTCGGAAATTAGCCGTCGAACGGGGACGCAGAGAAGGCGCGTTGGTACTATTCGGCAGCGCAACGCCAGACGCAGTCACTTATGCCCAAGCCATGGAAGCCGGCCAGGTAGTTCAGCTACCGGAACGGGTGCACAAACAAGCGCTACCCCGGTCTGTGATTGTCGACATGCGCGCTGAGTTTAAGGCGGGTAATAAAGGACTTTTCTCCGGAGCACTTCAGTTGAGCATGGCTCAGTGCCTTGAACGCAAAGAGCAGATCATATTACTGATGAATCGAAGAGGCTATGCCAGCCACATCTTTTGTCGCAGCTGCGGGCACGTGGTTAAATGCAAAAACTGTAGCGTCTCACTCGTTTTCCATAATCCGTCACCAGGCGAAAGAGGAGCCGTAATGCTGAACCGCGGGTGGTTCACCTGCCACCATTGCGGTTATTCGAAAAATGCGTCTGAGGTGTGTCCTGCCTGTCACAGTCCCTTTCTTCGCCAGTTTGGCATGGGCACGCAACGTGTCGAAGAAGAAACGCGCGAGTTGTTCCCTGATGCACGGACACTGCGGCTTGACAGTGATATCACTGCTAAGAAAGGAGCGAGCGAGGTAATCTTTCGGCAATTCGCAGCAGGCGAGGCGGACATACTCATTGGTACCCAGATGATCGCCAAAGGCATCGACATTGAGAGAGTAACGCTAGTGGGTGTAATTGCTGCTGATGCTGCTTTTAATTTGCCCGACTACCGGTCGCTTGAGCGCGGGTTTCAACTGCTTACGCAGGTTTCGGGACGAGCTGGCAGAGGTCATAGCCCCGGTAGCGTGGTATTGCAAACTTTTAATCCTGATATGCCCGCACTTGATCTTGCCCGTAAGCAGGACTACCAGGCCTTCATTACGGAAGAACTGCAGTGCCGGAAAGACTTTTCTTATCCGCCGTTTTCAGAGCTGATTCGTATCGTGGTAGCAGCTCTGGACGACAACACCGCTCGTTCGGAAATAGATATGATGGCTGAGGAACTGAGTAATTATTTAGATGACCTTGTATCTGCAGATGCCGCAAGAATTCTCGGGCCTGCACCCTGTCTGGTTGAAAAACTTAAAAACTATTATCGCTATCATCTTCTCATCAAAAATCTGGGTGGGGACACTGTCAGGACCTGTGTAGGCACCTTCTTGAAGTCGCGGAGGCGCCCGGCTGCAGTGCGTTTCACGATAGACATCGATCCCGTCGATCTTTTATGACACAGAAACACCAATTCACCGATTAAACGGGCACCCTTTCAATCAGTCGACCTTCCCTGTACATTATCAAGACCCGGTCGACTCCCGCAATGCCTCGACGACCGGTGGCTGTGAGTTTCGAGGCTGTTTATTCTAACTGTGATACTCGGGTATTATTTGGTGGTGGCAAGCATCCTGCTTCTGGCAGGTCCAGTCTTGTTGTGGATCAAGAAGTGTCGGGCTGGAATAAGTCAGAAGTTGGGGATTATTCCCCCTTCTATAAGGGCTGCCCTCGCTCAGCATGGTGATGCTGGAGCAACGCGAGGCTCTTACGATCAGCACATGGATGGCACCGCAATCGTTCAGCGCGTTTGGTTTCATGCTGTTTCTGTCGGCGAGTTCAATGCCGTTTACCCGCTTGTTTTAGAATTTCGGGAAAGGCACCCGGCTATTCAAATATGTGTCTCAACCACCACAGCCACCGGGCAAGAACAAGCTAAGAAGAAAGTCGGTGATTTTGCCACTGTCTTTTATTTCCCTTTTGATTTGCCATTTGCCGTGAAGCCATGGCTCGATCTTATTCGGCCTGAAATGGTATTCATTGTTGAAACGGAGATCTGGCCGGGTTTCTTGCATGAATGCCGGAAACTCCGAGTGCCAGTGGTTTTGATCAATGGCCGGCTATCGCCTCGTTCCTTTGCGGGCTATATGCGTTGGCGGTGGTTCTTTAAAGATGTTCTCAAGAATTTTGCCGCTCTTGCAGTGCAATCTGAGGGCGAAGCAAAGCGTTACGCGGCGCTTTCGGGAACAACGAAAGGTATTACTGTTTGTGGCAATATCAAAATAGATGGAATCAAACCGGTTCAGTCTGGTCAAATCGCGCAACTGCGCAATGAACTGGGGCTCACCTTTGACGATGTTGTGCTGGTGGCGGGATCAACTCATGAGGGAGAAGAGACCGCTTTGCTTAATTGCCCCGCAGTGAAAGAAAATCGCGTTAAGCTTATTCTGGTACCAAGGCATCCGGAGCGCTTTGCACGGGTTAGTGCACAAATTGAGTCGGCTGGTTTCCGTGTGCGCCGGTTTTCCCGAACGGAAGCGTTCGAGAAAGACGGCGACGTTTACCTTCTTGATACCATCGGCCAGCTCGGGCGTTTTTACGGGGTGGCATCTCTTGCCTTTGTTGGTGGCACTCTTGTACCAATTGGCGGTCACAGTCTCGCCGAGCCATGTGCGTACTCTTGCCCGGTGCTTTGTGGATCACACGTGCACAAGACTCGCGATATTGCAACGAGCATGCTTGAGCAAGAGGCGCTGGTTCAAGTTCAAAGCGTTCACGATCTCCATTCAGTCATCGCCGAATTGAGTTTGTCTCCCGGTAGGAGAGCTGAGATCGGAGAGAAAGGCAATACCTGGCTTCAAGAGAACCAGGGAGCCATGGAGCGAACTCTTCAATTTATAGATTCCCTTTTAGAATCCCCACTGCGGAAACCAGACACTAAAGTACTCATCGGCGAGATTAACAGATGAATCAGCGTGCTAACGAACTTCTGCAGACACTGAGGTCGTGGTTGTCGCCACTATCAATCTTCTACTTCCTTGGCTGCTACCTGCGCCTTCGTTGTTTTGAGGCCGGAGTATTACGGTCGCACCGGCTTCCGGTTCCAGTTATCAGTGTCGGCAACTTAACTGTAGGGGGCACGGGTAAAACGCCAGTTACTATCGATCTGGCGCGCCGGTTAATTCGAGACGGTTATCGTCCTGCGATTCTAAGCCGCGGTTACAAGCGGCGTTCAGGGCAAGCAATGGTGGTGGTTTCAGATGGAAACCAGTTGTTAGCCGAGCCGCCCGTCTGTGGTGATGAGCCGTATATGATGGCGCGCGCGGTGCCGCGCGCTGTGGTGATTGTCGGCTCCGATCGTCGAAAGACAGGTCATCTTGCTATCTCGAGCTACGGATGCGATGTGATTTTGTTAGACGACGGGTTTCAACACTTGAAGGTCGAACGACAACTAGACGTTGTATTGTACGATTACAACGACGATCCTCAGACGCTGGAACTCTTGCCGGCCGGGCGATTGAGAGAACCATTCTCCGGTCTTGCCAGAGCTCATTACGTGGTGATCACCAAAGTGCCGTCGACGCCGTCTGCAGATCGTTTGAATGCCATTAAGAATCTAATCAGGCGCTTTGCTCCTGCGGCTGTCGTCACTAAGTGCCAGTTTGAACCGGACGGAGTACAGCGCATTTATGCTCAGCAAAACGTGGCGATTACGACTAAAGTAGCTGGTACAAGGGTGCTGGCTTTTTGCGGCATCGCGCGTCCTGAAACATTCTTTGAGCAATTGCGCACACTGGGAGCATTCCCTGTGGGCTGTATTTCATTCCCCGATCACCACTGGTTCAGCGATGCCGAGTTGGCTGAGCTGAAGAACCGTTTCTTTAGCAGTGGTGCCGACCTGATGGTGACCACCGAGAAGGATGCGGTGCGACTGCCTGAAGACTTCATCAATGCGGTACCAATTGCCCAAATGCGTATTGAAACTGTCTGGAACGGGGAGGTGCCTCTGCCAGATTTTCTTCCTTCCAGCGCCGGCAGGCAATTAGTTGCAGTGGGTGAGTGATGATGTTGTCGGGCAACCTCACGCCTAAAAGAATTCTTGTTGTCAGATATAGATTCATTGGCGATACCATCCTCACTGTGCCTTTCCTGAGACATCTTCGTAGAGCCTTTCCGGAGGCAGTTATCGATGTGCTCGTCGGACCGGAGAGCGGGCAGGTGCTGGCCGGTTGTCCCTACATAGATGAATTGATCACGTTTGATACCACACGATTTCACAAGTACGACAGTGGCAAGGGCAAGAAACGGTCTTTTCTCTCCTATGTGTTTGAATTGCGCAAACGAGACTATGACACCGCATTTCTTCTTAAACGGTCGCTGTCTTCGGCAGCTCTGGCTTTTCTAATTGGTGCGCGCCATCGGGTCGGCTACAACACTGAGGGGCGAGGACTGCTACTTACGCATCCGGTTCGATGGGATTCCAGACGGCACGAGGTGCAATCTACTCTCGATGTCTTGCGTGCAGTGGGGTTGCCTGCGGGAGACGATTATCTTGAATGCTGGCCTTCTCAGGCTGAAACGAATTCGGTATTAGATGCGGTACCATCTTTGCGCAGCGGTACACCACCGAAGATAGTGTTTCATGCAGCGGCTGCGCACCCTGACAAACTTTATCCGCTTGAAAGTTGGGCTACTGTTGTTCGCGAAGTGGTGGCGAGAACCAATGCGATTCCTATATTTACCGGGTCGGCGCAAGACGTTCCTTTATATGAGAAATTGTCTTCGCTCTGCGGGATCAAGGGTGAAATAGTTGCTGGAAAGCTAGAACTGAGGCAGACAATGGCGCTGCTGAAGATGGTTGATCTTGCAGTGTGCACGGATTCCGGCCCTGCTCATCTTGCGGCGGCTGCGGGTATTCCAGTCATTACCCTCTTTGGTCCCACCGATCCCGGTCGCTGGGCACCGCCGGGTGACCGTAGCGTTGCACTCTTTGATGCCAGTCTGGAATGCCGCCCGTGTCACTATAAAAAGACGTGCGATAACAGACCTTGCCTTACATCACTGGCTCCAGAGCAAGTCATAAACACCTGCATGAATATGCTTTCATCATGCCTGGCTTCACGGGCGTGACTATCACGTCATCCAGTTGAGTCACTCCATGAAAATTGACTTTCAAGTGAACTGAGCCCTCAATATATTCCACGGGCGACGGATCTCGTGTGGTGGAAGCAAAGCAAGGCAACGAGGACAGCCTTTCACGCTTTCTGCGTTCGGGCCGGTAGACTTACTGTACGGGCTAAATCTCGCGACGACCTTCCAGCGACTTTGATAACGTCATGTCGTCTGCGTATTCAAGATCCGAGCCCATCGGCAGACCGAAGGCTATGCGGCTGAGTTTTATTCCCACTGGTTTAATCAGCCGCGTGAGATACAACACTGTTGCATCTCCCTCAACTGTGGGGTTGATTGCCAGAATTATCTCCTGGACGGCTCCGTCGTGGAGCCGGATGAGGAGCTCCTTCACTGAGAGTTGATCGGGACCCTTTCCCTCCAGCGGTGAAATCAGTCCACGCAAGACATGGTAAAGCCCGCGATACTCTCGAGTTCGTTCCAGAGCGATTACATCGCGGGCGTCTGCCACAACGCAAATGGTGGTTTGATCGCGCCTCGTGTCAAGACACAGTTCACAGGGATCTTCCGCCGACAGGTGCGAGCAAACACTACAGTTTTTCACTTTCTGTTTGGCGTCAATAATCGCATCGGCTAATCCGCGTACTTCTTCGTGTGATAGATCGAGCACATGAAATGCCATGCGTTGGGCCGATTTCGGCCCAACGCCGGGGAATTTCTGAAACTCCTCGATCAGACGCGCCAGCGGGCGAGTGAAAAACATGCCTTTTTAGAACAATCCCGGAGGGAGGTTCAAGCCGGCCGTGAGGGAGTTGGCTCTTTGCTGCAACAACTTCTGGGATTTTGAAGTGGCATCTTTCACCGCTGCTAGTACCAGGTCTTCCAGGGTCTCAACATCGGTGGGATCAACTGCTTCCTTCTTGATCTTTACGCTTCTAAATTCGCTATTTCCGTTGCAAATCACTACCACGGCGCCGCCACCAGCAGTTCCTTCTATCATGATTGCAGCGAGTTCTTCCTGCATCTTGTTCATGTCTTGCTGCATCTTCATCAGCGAGCCCTGGGC
>JAKFUT010000178.1 GCA_021732565.1 Candidatus Obscuribacterales bacterium | reverse complement strand
TGAACAAATTCTCCGTGCTCGACAGCGCGGAGGGTTCACCACCCTGGAGAACGCCGGGCTCATACGACTCACGGGAGAAGACACCGAAACCTATCTGCAGGGGCGCACCAGTAATGATGTGAAAGCATTAGCAAACGGGCAGGGTCAATTAACCTGCCTCTTGCATCGTAAAGGACACGTACTGGCATTGTTTTCATTGCATCGCGCTGGAGACCGATTTTTTATTGTGACAGAGAAGAGTCAAGTTTCATTCATTCTTGATCAACTTGAGACTTATAAATTTCGCGAGAAGGTGCACATAGAAGATGTGACTTCACAGTACCTGTTAACAGCGCTGCAGGGCCCGTACAGCGATGTTCTTTTACGGAAACTCGGTTGGCAGAATTTGCCGGAAATCGAGTATGGAGTCTGCGGCAGACCCGACAGCGAAGCCTTCATCTTCAAGAAATCCATAACCGGAGACACCGGCTATGTTATGGCATTGCCTCAACCAGCCGCTGACGGAGAACGAGAAGTAGAGACAGAAGCTCTTGCTTTCGATCTGGTCAAACTTGACGCAGCGACGCTGGAGGTTCTTCGCATTGAAGCAGGAATTCCTGCGTTCGGATTAGAAGTAACCAGCGATTATTTGTTGCCGGAAACAGCTCTGGAGCAGCTGACGGCCAGTTACTCCAAAGGATGCTTTCAAGGTCAGGAAGTCCTTGCCCGCATTAAAACATATGGAGCGCCGCGTCAAGCTCTTGTGGGATTGATCATCCATTCACCCGGGCTGAGTCCTGTTTCTATAGACACACACTTCCTCATCAACGGACAAGATGCCGGTGTGATCAAATCAAATGCCTATTCACCCACATTAGACCGCTTTATTGCATTGGCCTATATCGCTCGAGAGTATCGCATTCCTGATGTTGATGTGAGTATAGTTATAGAGGGAACCACGGATCTGCTCCCGGCAAAAGTTGTTTTTCTGCCTCTGTACAAACCCGAGTCGAGCAAACAGCAGGCAAAAACACTTTATCAACAAGCGCTTGCAGAATTTGCCCATGGCTCGGAGCTTAAGGCAATAGACATGCTGCGGCAAGCCGTCGATGCGGATCCTCATTTCTTTGATGCTTACGAATCTCTGGGAGTAATTCTGTCGCGTCAGAATCAGCTCGATGAAGCTATTGCACTCATGCACAGGCTTGCGGAACTAGATCCGCAGTCCATCATGGCGCATGCAAATCTGTCACTCTATTACATGCAGCTGGATGAAATTGAAAAAGCTGAAGAAGAGAAAGCAATAGCGATGAGCATTCGCATGAGTAAGATCGCAAAAGAAGTCGTTGCTCAGCGCCAGGAAGCAGACGAGCGTAAGAAACGAGCGGAAGAGGCGCATCAACGCATTGAAATGTTCGGTCAGGTTCTGGAAATAGATCGCGACGATCTGCTGGCCAATTATGGAATGGGTAGTGCACTGGTAGATGTTGGTAAAGCCGATGAAGGCATACCTTTCCTGCGTAAAGCAATCGCTGTAAAACCGTCGCACACAGTGGCATGGTTGGCTCTGGGGAGAGCCTATGAAGAACTGCAGCAATTTGACGAGGCATTGAAGACATACGAACAAGGTGTAGTGACTGCAGCAAAGCGCGGCGATATAACACCGATGAATGAGATGAAAGGAAGGTTGGAAGAACTGCGTCGGAGACTGGCAACCCCGTCGAACTGATTCCCGTACCGAGGCGATGATATCTCGCCGATGCGGGGACAACGGGTATTGAGCTTGCCGTGCGTACATTCCAGGAGTCGATGAGTGCACTCCTACGCAACAGAGCAAAAAACGCAGTTAATTCGCAGCGCAAAGCAGGTGGTCGTCCGATCAGCCTGACGGTTGACAATCCAGCAAATTGGTTTAGCCTTGCGAGCAGCTAACAGTCCATCGAGCCCTTGGGCATACTATAAGAGCAATTGAGCGGGAAGGGCGCGCCGCAATTCTTGCAAATAGAGTTCAGCCGGTGAAACGGCGAAAGCGAGAAGCATTGAAATCACTTTGACGAACTGGCGCTCTGCGCAGTGGCTGTACTTTTTCGCCTGAAGCACGAGCGTGCCGCGCCTGAAAATTTACTTTTCGCTACTTCAAAAATCGCTATGACTTGTTAACGGTATCACTGAGACCTAGTCCCGGGTGCTTGCGTTTGCAGTGCATTCGGGCGGTTCGTCGAATTCAGCCTCAGCAGTCGCACATGCTTGTAATAGTCAAACATTACATGAATATCTACAGCTTTCCAGATACCGTCATTCCAATCATTCGTGTAAACTATATTGGTATCACCCATGATACCGCAATGGGCGTTACCGCCGAGATTGGGTTTCGAAGGTGATTCAACAAATGCAACAAGGATGTCACCCGGGCGCGATATTTTAAGTAACTCTGCATCATCGATTACCGAATCAGTGCCATTCTTGATAATGAATTCCTTGCAAGAAGGAGGCGATTTAATAAGTTGATTGCGCATAATTGATACGGCAGCCGAATGCGCTCGCTTCAATCCTGTACTTTCCAGCACATTGCAGACTGCGGCTGAACATCCTAAGAATCCGGTCTTCAAACCGTAGCCATGCCACATTTGCTTTCCCGTTGAGTCCTTTGCCGCCTTGAATATTCGCAAGTTAAGGTCCTCCGCATTAGCAACAGCGGGCGATATCAATAACAAAGACAGTACGACGAGCAACCGAGAGCATTCACCACGGGCAATCCCGTGGCAATGAAAAGTCCAAAGAGATTGCCATAGCTGCAAGAAGCAAAGACGAATAGAGTTATTTACCCTCATGGTCCACAACCGCCGATAAAGTGAAATATGCCCACAGAGAAGTCTAGTGTAAAGATTATCTTGATAACCCGGAAACAAAGCCACTACTTGTGGCGTCGTTTAACGAGTTAGTCGAATCGGCCCGCCGCCTTATTTTCAGCCGTGCTTGCGCTGATAGCCATCACGGTCTCTATGACCGACCCGGGTGGATGGTGACCGATGAATCCCTCGTCTTTTAGATGTGGGGAAGGCCTCGAAATCCTGATTCGTACAAGTGTTGTGCGCTTGTTCATTAAAAGGAACCGGGGGTATCAGAGCTCTGCTACGGCTCATCCTGGCGCTTTGTGTGCCTGTTGCAGCTAACCACAGTTTATTTCGCTACGCCGTCCCCAAACGGTGTTACACAACAGATTAACTCCCTCAGCGCACGAACGAAACCGATAAGCTTTTTAAGGAGGCGATCACATGGAACAGGCGCGAGACAACACAAACTGGTGCGAAAGAGAGAGCTGCCTGAACGTGTTTGTAATGCTCAAACACATTGCAAGCAATCCTGAAACTCCCTCAGCGGTTTTGTTTATGCTTTCCCGGCTTAATATACCGGGGCTGCTAAAGCGAATCGCAGGGAACCCGAATTGCCCGGCGGAACTGGCAGGAGAAATTGCGAATCACTCCCTGCCGGAAGTCAGAATAGCCGTTTGCGATAACCCCTTCATTTCAGAGGCCGTTATGACGCAGCTTGCTCACGACACCAGTCCGGATGTTCGCTACGCCCTGGCGGAAAATCACAATCTTCCAATTTCAGTTCTTGAAGTGCTGGTAGACGATGAAAACCCGTATGTGGCTCATCGAGCAACGACCACCCTTCAGCGGCTGAATAAACATCAAGGGAAGAAGGGCCAGGTATTTCCCTGGTTGGTACGGCAATTCATTAATGTCGAACAATCTTCCAGTGGTTAGCGTCCGAGATAAACCAACCTCGATTCCTTCTTAGCGGGACTCAACTGAGCATCCGGCAGATTAACGGCTAAATTGGCTGTTTACTGCATCAGGGAACGGTTTGACGGCGACATAATTTGCCTCCGCCATGCTATTCAAGCCAGGTACGTTAACGTGCCTGGCTTATTGTGCAACACCACAGTTTTATTGATCCTAATGGCTCGGGAAATATGTTGTGCTATTGGTTCTTGCCAGTGCTGCGGATCTTGTTCTTTTTCCAACCATTTTATTTTTGTGAATGTGGCGGGAAGATTCCACAGAGTAGAATCAATTTGCCGGCCGCGATGAGTAAAACGGTTGAGAGCAAAATTTTCATCGTTTTTTCCGAAAGCTTGTTTGCCCCAAAGTGCGCTCCCGTAACGCCGCCGATGAACGCCGCTAGAACAAGCGACGGAGCCACACCTGCTTCAATTTGTCCTGAGGAAAATCGTCCAACGAGTCCGGCCACGGAGTTTACCACGATAAAAATCGCTGAGATGGCCGAAGCTGGTTTACTCGGTGCCCATCTCATCAACACTATTAATGGTGTCAAGAACACGCCCCCGCCTATTCCAACGACTCCCGACATTATTCCAATTAAGGCGCCGCAAAAGATACCTTGCTTGACCTCAAGTTCTCTGAAGGGCTCACTAAGCCCAATCAGTGTGTCCGATTTGTACTGCGCGGAGAGAACCACGGCGCCATCGGTGTTATCCGCCAAAGTTGAATGATTGAAACCACGAATTGATTCTTCCCCGGATGAGGTACGGCATTTTTCATTGATACCATCGGGTGAGACGACCGCACACTTTGGTTTGGGGCTGACGGGCAATCTGATCGCTACTGCAATAAGAGTCAACGCTAGAAGCAGGTAGTACATACCTGGCTGAAGGTGAAGCGAGCCACCCACGAACGCACAGGGAACAGAACCGACAATGAACGGCCAGGCCAACCTCCAGGAAAAATGCCCGGCGCGAATATAGGAACAAGAGGCAAGACCGGCTACAAGAATGTTGAGTATCAGGGCTGTGGTCGCCATCACTGGTGGTGTGTACCCGCACAGCGACAGGATGGCCAGGTAACCAGACGCTCCGCCATGACCCACCGACGAATACAAGGCAGCAACTAGCAGTACAAGGGCACTGATGCCCAAATCTCCATGCATCATAGGTTAATTTACTTCTGTGGTTTCGCTGGCTTTGTGTTTGGATTTGTCGTGGCCTCCCCCGCTCAGAATGTGGTAGAGATGCAATACATGCGGAAACATCACTTCCATGCCTTCTCGTACGGCTGTCGGAGAACCGGGAAGATTTAGAATGACCGTTTTACCCCGTACGCCTGCGCGTGCGCGTGAAAACATCGCTCGCGGTGTTCTCTCCTGCCCGTAAGTCCGCACGGCTTCAGCAATGCCGGGTATGTCTCGATCTATCACTCTGTCCATTACTTCCGGAGTGTTGTCGCGCGGACCGAGGCCGGTACCGCCGGTGGTGACAATTAAGTCGGCATGGAGCCGATCGGCAAACTCCTTTAATGACGATTCGATGTCTCCGGCATCGTCTGAGATGGTTCTGATCTCAATCACTTTAACTCGGTGACCTTCGAGCAGTTCGACAATGATACGTCCCGACTCATCGCAGCTATTTCCTTTAGAAACCGAGTCGGAAATTATAAGTACGGCACCGCAACGTTGTTTGGTTTCCTTCGGATGGAAATCGGTTTTACCGCCTTTCTTCGAAATCAGCCTGATGCCGGCAATTTCCATGCTCTCATCGAACATTTTTAGCATGTCGTAAATAGTGAGAGCGGCAACTGACGCCGCTGTCAATGCTTCCATTTCAACGCCGGTTTTGTAAATGGCTTTAACTTCTACGTCTATTTCGACCCGATCTTGTTGCAGCTCGAAATCCACGCGCACATAATCTACGGGAATAGGATGGCAGTAAGGAATTATATTAGAGGTTCCCTTTGCAGCCTGAATGGCAGCGACCCGTGCAATTGGCAGCGGATCACCTTTGGGTACCTGGTGGTTTCGTATCTTTTCAATTAACACCGAGCTAGCCATCAAAGTCGCCCTTGCGTTGGCGACTCTCAGGGTATTTATTTTATGTGAGATGTCTCGCACGATTTCCTCTGCCGGATCAATTGGTATTAAAAATCTCGTTACTGATACACTTAGCGCGCAGCATGGTTCTAGCTGTCGGCAATTACCGCGTCCTTTCAAGCATGCATCTCAATGAAGAGATTGAACTGGCTCAATATAATAACCGTTGGTTGCTATGTATTTCTCTATGCACCCATTTTCGTGTTGATACTTTTCAGCTTTGATGATTCCCGTTTAGCTGTGCGTTGGACGGGATTTACATTTAAATGGTATGAATCTCTGTTGAGCGACAGCAATTTGTTGTCTGCTTGCAAGAACAGTTTGATCGTGGCATCAGTTAGTGTTTCGGTGGCGGCGGTGATGGGAACTCTTGCTGCTGTAGGTTTGTCTCGCTACCAATTTGCCGGACGAGAACTCTACCGAGCGTTGGTGTTGCTGCCGGTCATAATTCCAGAAATTGCAATGGCCGTAGCCGCACTGAGTCTTTTCCTCGCCATGGGTTTATCACTGAGTCTTGCAACAGTAATTGTTTCCCATATAGTCTTTTGCATTGCGTACATCACACTGACAGTAATGGGTCGTCTTGAAGGTATGGACCCTCAGCTCGAGGAAGCGGCGCGCGATCTCGGTGCCTCGCCGATGGAGGCATTTACCAGAGTAACCCTTCCTCTTCTGGCACCGGGAATTGTGGCCGGCTGCCTGCTAGCATTTGTACTATCGCTGGATGATTTTATTATCACTCAGTTCACTGCTGGAGTTGGCGATACCACCCTGCCTTTGTGGATTTTCGGATCAGTGAAATTTGGGGTGAGTCCTCGTATAAACGCACTGAGCGCCATCATGATTCTTGTCACCACCGGTACCTCATTGGTAGCAGAACTGATTCGCCGGCGTGAGTAGTGCAAACCGTCGACATTTGGTTGTCTGACCGCCGCCCTTCTTCGTGGTACCCCTGTGATCGAAGGCCAGAAAAAATTCGTGACAATGGTGTACCGGCTATTTCGAAAAACTTCTGCTATTTATGACTGGTATTGGGAATAAAGCATAAAGCATCTATCCCCTTCATTGGAAACAAAAGTTTGTCCAACGAAAAGATTCGTCGCGGCGGGTTCGCGATGCTGATTGCGATTTTGGCTACTCTGGGGGGCGGCGGCGTATTTGCAGCTGACAGTCCTGTGCTTCAACAAGCGATCAAAGATTACAACGCCAGAAACTATAAAGTGGCGCTGGAAAAGCTGCAGACACTTCCCCGAGCTGGCGCGGGAAGTGATAAAGCCCACTATTACATGGCGCTGTGTTATCAGGCAAGTAACCAGATCTCGGCAGCCACCACTGAGTATAATGCGGTTTACCAGAGTTCCAGGGATACCACTTTGCGCTACAACGCAGCGGTGGCGTTGCAAGGGCTGTCTAAATGGGGGCAGCATCGCAGCTATGCGGGAAACGGAAACAACTTCGCCAGGGCTGGAAGCAGCGGCACTGTCGTTAGAAGCAGCGGCGGTGGCTGACGGCGATAATTGCGATGACGGGTTCATCATCTCCACGAATTATCCATAAGAGCTCCAGCCTTGCTCCATAGAGGTTAACTAATATGTATCCAGAGGTCCGAAGAGGACGGTGGATACAGAGAAATGCCCGTGAGTGGAAGTCTTGGAGGTAGCGCGGGGGCGCTGCGCCGCAGGCTACTGGTTTCAGGCAATTCTATGAAAAGCAATCCCCGTTCACTGGAATTCGCGCCGGAGTCCATCTCCGGCGTAAATTCCAGACTTCACACAAAGCTCCTGTCAGGCCACACTTGCCAATCAGGAGTTGCCAAGAATTGACGGTTAAGTGTGGCTATTAGCTCATCTTCCCGGTCTGACAGGGGCATTGCACGCCCTGATTAGTCGAAAATTTACAGTTGCAAGGCATTGCCAGCCTTGACCACCACTACTGCTATGGAAGAAGGTGGCTTGAGCCATTTGAACCGCCGCTTTACCAAGTAAACTGGCACTGCTCGCCAAATTTAATTAACGGAGAAAACTAAGGCGTGAAACGGGCTCTTGCCCGCCCGTTTCCTTCCTGCCGCAGCGCGGCTTCTTGTTCATCCACCCCTCAGTTTGACCTGCCGACAATTTTCGCCACCATTAAATCTTGGAGTGAAAATAGATTAAAGCAGGTATAGTGGTTGTAAAGTATTGTCCCAAAGCAGGTGATTCATTTTGAGTCGGGCACTAAAATCGATTTTCTTAGCGCTTTCCATGGTAATTGCAATCGTTGGACCCGTGCTGGCCGCCGATAACCCCGTGTTGACGCAAGCAGTTCAGGACTATAACGGTCGCAAATACCGGGATGCCATTTCAAAGCTCGACGGTCTTTCTCGGGCCGGCCAGGCCAGTGATAAAGCCCACTACTATATGGCGCTTTCTTATCAGGGCATCAACCAGATGGCCACGGCAAAGAATGAATATATGTGGGTCTATTCCAAGTCTCGTGATAATACTCTGCGCTACAATGCCTGGCAGGCTTTACAATCAATGGAGAAATGGAGCCAACATCGATCTTATGAGGGGCAGGGCAACGAGTTCAATCGCGTCAGCCCCACCAACAATTCCGGCGACCAGTTCCGTCAGCAGAAGGCTGCGGCCCAGCAGAAGCAGGATGCTGAGGATGCTGCGGCATCATCAACGGTGCGGCGAAGCGGCGGTGGTGGTTGAAAGCGATAAGAACGGTAGGTTGCCGTTAACAAATCCGAGTCCTCAATCAAACAAATTTGAATGCAGTACCGCCGCCTGATACCAATCAGGCGGCTTTTCATTGCCACGAATGCGACAAATCTCAATTTCTGAGAAATCCGCTTGAGGTTCAATAATAAAAACTCCCGTCATTCGGACAAACCCAACGAGTTTATACGAAACGGAAAAGTGTAACCAGAGCACTTCCCCGACTAACTGGATGAGCGAATGTTTGTATCAAGATACCGCGGTGCAGTATCCGGCTGCGTGAAGAGTCGTTGTTGCATTAATTGACGTATGCACATTACGCCGCTAAATGGAAACGGAATACCGGGGTCATAGTGAGTCCTCTGCAGCGGATGACGTCACCATGATACTCCAGGACAGTGGCACGCGCAGAGTAAGCATTGAGCCCCGAAAAACAAGCGCAGGCTCCCTCCCGGCAGCCACGTATCCATGAGTCCGGCTCGGCATTACACTGGCGGGAGCAAAGAAATATTCGCGCTTCATGGTATTCAGAGCACATTGTGCAAGTCGGTAATACTACTGCAGGTGAAATTGATGCTGAACCCAATGTCGAGATACGCCGGATAATGATCGATCGCTACCGCCCATCTACTATCTCAGGGATACAAACGCTGTGGAAATCGATCGCGACGAGCATGGTGTATGATCGTTCGCTCGTAGGATATCGACCCGAATCGGAGTTTTCGCCATGCCGCCGACCATTTCGCTCATCGTCCAGGCCCTTGAACCGTCGGCCACTCTGGCCATGGCCGCCAAGGCCCGCGAATTGAAGGCGAAGGGAAAGACGATTTACGATTTCAGCGTTGGTGAGCCCGACTTCAACACGCCGGTGCATATTTGCGAGGCTGCCCGGGCAGCGATGATGGCCGGTCACACTCACTACACTGCCGCTTCGGGCATTGCCGAGTTGAAGGCGGCAATCGCCGAGCAGTACAAACAGCGCCACGGTCTGGAGTACAGCCCGCAGCAAGTGATCGTCTCCAATGGCGCGAAACATTCGCTACACAATGTCTTCACCGTGCTATGCGATCCGGGCGATGAAGTGATCATTCCCTCACCATATTGGGTCAGTTATGCCGAGCTAGTGAAGCTGACTGGCGCCAAGCCGGTGATCGTCGAGACGGAGGAATCAAACGACTTCAAGCTGACGCCGGCCCAACTGCGCGCCGCGGTCACTAGCAAAACGAAGATCCTGCTCATCTGCTCGCCGTCGAACCCGACCGGCAGCATGTACACGCCCGAGGAGCTGGGCGCGCTGGCCGACGTGGCCATCGAGAAGAACTTGCTGGTGATGGCCGACGAAATCTACGAGCGGCTCGTCTACGGCAACCACCGTTTCGCGAGTTTCGCGACGGTCCGACCCGGCCTGGTCGATCGCACGATCATCATCAACGGCGTGAGCAAGGCCTATGCGATGACGGGTTGGCGAATCGGTTGGACCTTATCACCGGTGAATGTCGCCAAGGCGATGGACAGCCTGCAAAGCCAGGAGACGTCGAACCCGTCGAGTGTTAGTCAGTATGCTGCCCTGGCGGCATTGGAAGGTCCTCAGCAATGCGTCGAGGACATGCTCACGCAATTCGCCAGGCGGCGCGAATTTGTACGCCGTCGAATCGCCGAGCTGCCCGGGATTTCTTGCCCGGAGATGGGCGGCGCATTCTACGCGTTCATCAACATCAAGGCGCACCTGGGGCGCACCTATGGTGGTGTGCAAATCGACAGTTCGCGCGATTGGTGTTTACAGCTGCTGGACCAACAAGGGGTGGCCACGGTGATGGGCTCGGCCTTCGGCGCGGAAGGTTACGCTCGCATTTCTTTCGCTACGAGCTTGGAGACCCTGGCTGCTGGTTTCGATCGCATCGAAGCGTTTCTGAAGGGTGCGGTTTGATCTCGAACACGGAAGGTAAACCGCACGAATTCAAACCATGAGGGCGAAGCTGAGCGTTCACACGCTAGGCACGAGGCTTTCGCCTCGTGCACTCTTAGATCTTCTTTCTTGACGACTAGCCAGCCTCAGCCGATACCGTTGATTGGCGCTTCCCCATAGGCACGTATGGGCGTTCGTCGGAGCCGATGTAGATTTGTCGCGGACGCGAAATCTTTTGCTCCGAATCGATCACCATTTCTTCCCACTGGGCTAACCAGCCGGGCATGCGTCCCAGTGCAAACAAGACAGTGAAGAATTCTGTGGGATAGCCCATGGCTTGATAGATCAGCCCTGAGTAGAAGTCGACGTTAGGATAAAGCTTGCGAGTAATGAAGTAATCATCTTCCAGAGCGATGCGCTCTAACTCGAGCGCAATGTCGAGCTTGGGATTGAGTCCGGTCTGTTCGAATACTTCATAAGCAATTTCCTTAATCAGTTTAGCCCGCGGGTCGTAGGATTTATACACCCGGTGACCAAAGCCCATGAGGCGTCTTTCGCCTGCTTTGACTCCTCTGATGAAGTCGGGAATGTTTTTGACGGAGTCAATCTCATCAAGCATATTCAATACGGCTTCATTGGCGCCGCCATGTAGCGGACCGTACAATGCCGCGATGCCTGCCGAAACCGCAGAGAACAAATCAACGTGTGAAGATCCCACAGCACGTATGGCATTGGTCGAGCAATTCTGTTCGTGGTCGGCATGAAGAATGAACAGCACTTCCAGAGCCCGCTGTAGCACCTTGTTAGGCTTGTGGCGCCCGCCGATGCTGAACGTCATGTTCACGAAATTGCCTATGTAGTCAAAATCGTTATCGGGAAATACAAAGGGCAGTCCGCGCGAATGGCGGAAAGCGAAGGCGGCTATAGTCGGCGCTTTTGCCAGGAGGCGGATGCGTTGCAGGTAGCGGTTTTTCGGATCTGCAATGTTCTTGGCGTCGGGATAAAAAGTGGATAGAGCGCTGACTGCGCCAAGCAGCATACCCATCGGATGTGCGTCGTAGCGGAAGCCTTCGAGGAATTTGGTGATATTGGTATGCACGTAGGTGTGAGAGGTGAGCTCATCGGTCCAGTGTTTCAGCTGCTCTTGATTGGGCAGCTCGCCGTGGTTGAGCAAATAAGCCACTTCCAGAAAGGTTGACTGCTCCGCCAGCTGCTCGATCGGGTAACCGCGATAGCGCAAAATGCCCTTATCTCCGTCGATGTAGGTGATAGAGCTGCGGCAGGCGGCTGTTCCCAAGAAGGCTGGATCGTAGGTCATAAGACCGAAATCATCATCGTCAACCTTGATTTTCTTCAGGTCGTTAGCGCGAATGGCGTTGTCATTAATCGGGATTTCGTAACTGCGCCCGGTGCGGTTGTCTTTAATGGTAAGAGTGTCGTTAGGCACAGGTATTTCCCCCAGTGGTCGCTCCAGATCTAATGCCGTGGGCAGAGTATACCACCTGAGCTCAAAGTTCCGCCGCTCGTCGCATAGTCCCGTATCAAGGTATCGAAGCTCACTCCCGGCAAAAAGTGCAATTAGGGCGCCTTCATCGGTTCTGAGTAGGGCTCATACGCTTCTGAGTAGGGCTCATACCAGCAGGAGGCGTACAGCATTGCATTGCAAATATCGCCAGGCTTGTACAACAGCGATACCAGTTGCCCTTGTTGCAGGAAGCTATATAGTTCGATTGGTACCGAAAAATTCTTCTCTACCTTCCTTCCACCAGCATCGTACTTTACTGTCACGTCATACTTGTCGCCATCTGAATCTGATAACCCCGATTTAGTCAGGATCTCCGCCCCAATTGCAATGCCGCTTCGGGCAAACGATTTATGGTACATCGCCGGCAACCAAATGAACAGCTCAATCACCACATTGATCAGTACTAGTAGCGCTGCCAAAAGGAAATGTCCCGGCGATTTGTTCCCTGGCTGGTCGAAAATACTGCAGCAAATCTGCGGTGATTGTGGTAGAGCGCACACTGAAATCGCGGCACCCGGTTTTAACTCGGATTCGCGAGAAGTGTCTCCTGCAGCCTCACTGCTATATGTCTGTCCATTCACCTGATAGGTGTATCCCACATGGAGGCTTTTAACAGGGATGATGTCGTTCACTAAGCTTTCTGAGGTACTTGCGCTTGTGACTGTTCCAGGAAAATATCGGCCATGGTTCAATAATTCCTCATCAATTGTTATTGCTAATGAGAAATAAAAAATGGCACATAGAAAAGGGATAATGACGAAAACCGCACCTCGTTGACAGGAAAGTGGGGACAAATGAGCGTTCGTTTGCTTATATCTAACCCTTCGAGGAACTGGAAGTAGCAGCTCGGGCTCGATCCGGTGAACCTTCGAAAGAGTGCGAAGGCATAACCGGTACGCCTTTGGAGTCGGATAAACTTCCTGGTGGACTCGACTTCACCGTCAGCGCATCAGCGTTAACGTTATTTAGCCAGTCGGGTCTTGCCGGCATGACGCGAGGACCGGAGCGAGTACTCCTCACGCCTTGCGGTAGGCTTGCCAGGTCGTTTACCTCCGGAACAGGCAACCGTAATCGCGGCACATTAGTCGGAGAATTTTTGAGTTGTGCGCGCAAGAACCTTCCCAGCGCTCTCAACTCCGGACGAGTATGGCTTTCAAATGCGGTAAAGGCTGGCGACTGCAAGGGATTCAGGAAATCCGACTTATGGAACAGTAAGCAGTCGTCTCCAGCAGCTAGCTGGTCCCACAGAGTGGAATCCATTTGCAAGCCGACAATGGAAGCGTAAATGAGCCAAGCAGAAAAGTTATCGAGATAATTATCGAAGTGCGCCGCAGTGCGGGCGGGGTGCTGATAATTTCGGTGCCCGATTTCATGGCTAGTCATTCCACGCATGGACGGGACAAACATGCCATCGTAATCTACAAGGCGCAATTCGTGGTTAGGCAACACGAGGATGTTGCCGTGCTGAAGATCACCATGGGCAACTCCTGCAGAGCCTAGGTGGCTCATCATTTCAAGGAAACTTGCCGCTAATTGGGATAATCTCTTCGAATTGTGCAGGTTCGCAAGTATGTAGTGATCGAGTGCGGTGCCTTCCACCCACTCCATCTTCAGAACAGGCAACCAACGCCCGGCGATTTGAATGCCGTGTGTCAGAAATTCAAAGGATACGGTGTACGGAAGTTCATCATATTGAACGAAATCGGAAATCAGCGCGTAACGTCTTTCCTGATCAGTGATGTCGTTCAAGAAACAACGCAGTGCCACATCACGACTTCCGCATTTCAGTCGATAGACAGTTGCAAATGCGCCAGTAACGGGACGAGGGAGCCCCATATGATCAAGGTAAACGAGACCAGACCGCAGCTCTTCATCGAACAGATTCACGTGAGGGTTCTGAACGGCCTCGTTGTAGTCTTGCGGGGATGGCCACCACCTAAGGGCCGAGTTGTTTTTTGTATCTGTGATCAAGATAAAAGGTGATCCTATTCATACAGTCTAACTCTTTAAGTTACTTCTACCCGGTAAACGGCCGGAGGTCAAACAAACGTGGAGCAGCCGAGGTGGATTGTTCCTGAAGCGACGCTCTTGCATGGTTGAGTGATGCCATTTCCATGATTATCCTCGGCCGGGTATATTGATAAAGATGTCGAGAAGGACGTTATCGGTGGCACCAGACTACCTGGTACCACCATTCGTTTCTTCCTGTCCGTTGGGGCGGACAGAATCCTAAGTGCGGCTGGAACAAAAGGCTCCATCAGCGATCACAGCTTCGCGACAGGCATTGCAAAGCTCAGGATATTCGGCATTCTCTCCCACTTCCAGAGAATACTTCCAGCATCTTGCGCATTTTGTTCCGCTTGCTTGTAGAACCGCCACGTTGATACCTGATTCGGAAGCGTCAGATAGATGTCCTTCTTCAGTGCTCAAAGCTTCATTTTGAGCAAGCACCGTGGCTTGAGACGTAATGAACAAACCGTTCAACTCCTGATTCAGCGACAGTAGCTTCTCCGCTAGTTTTGCATCGTCAAGTTTGAGCAGCACTTTGGCTTCTAATGAGCTGCCGATCTTTCGCGCTCCGCGTGCTTGTTCCAGCGCTTTGTTTACTACCACACGAACGGTGATCAAATCCTTCCAGAAATTATCTAGTTCAGCATCGAGGTATTCTTTGCGCTCTACTGGAAAATCCGTCAACAAAACACTTCTCTCATTCCCCTTCAGAAGTTCGGGCATGTTTTGCCAGATGTCTTCAGCAAGGTGGGGTGTTACCGGCACCAGCAACCTTACCAGCACTTGCAGAAGTTCATTCAATGTTGTTTGTACAGCACGTCTTGAGACTGATCTCTTGGAACTTGTGTAGAGGCGATCCTTTACTATATCGAAGTAGAAGCTCGATAAATCGACTACGCAGAAATTCTGCAGTAGCTGGTAGTACTTGAAGAATTCATACTTATCGAAATCTTCACGCACCCTAACCACCAGATCTTGCAATCGATGAAGAATGAACTTATCGATGCCTGTCAAGTCCTCATATTTCACGGCATCCTTCGGATCGAAATCGTGCAGATTTCCGAGCATATAGCGCACTGTGTTTCTCAGCTTGCGATAAACTTCTGCAAGTTGTGCCAGCATATTTTTTCCGATCGGGACGTCATCCGTATAGTTAACCGACGCTACCCAGAGTCGCAAAACATCTGCGCCATATTGTTTGATTACTTCGTCCGGCTCCACCACATTGCCAACTGATTTGGACATTTTACGTCCGGTCTCGTCTACTACAAAACCGTGTGTCAAAACAGTCTTATAGGGGGCACGGTCGTGCAGTGCCACACTGGTCAGGAGCGAAGACTGAAACCATCCGCGGTGCTGATCGCTTCCTTCCAGATAAAGCTCACATGGAGTACCTCGCAATTCGGGGCGAGCATCGACTACAGACGAGTGAGTAACTCCTGAATCAAACCAGACATCCATAATATCGGTTTCTTTGTCAAATTCGGATTCACCTTCTTCATCCTTGAAGTCTGTTCCGAGAAAATATGACGGTTCCCGTTCCCACCATGCATCAGAGCCTTCCACTTCGAACACGTCGGCAACCTTTCTGATAACGTCTTCCCGCAAAAGCGGTTTGCCGGTCTTACGAGAGTAGAACACAGGAATCGGAACGCCCCAAGAACGTTGCCGACTGATACACCAATCTGCACGTTTTTCGACCATGGCAAATATGCGATTCTTGCCACTTGCCGGGATCCACTCCACCGTGTCAATTGCCTTAAGAGCCTGCTTACGAAATCCATCGACGGAGGCAAACCACTGCTCTGTCGCGCGGAAGATAAGCGGCTTTTTGCACCGCCAACAGTGCGGATAGCTATGGGTCACTTTGCTGTGCGCTAATAGTTTTCCCAGCTCCGACAAATGGTCCAAGATTGGTTGGTTGGCCTTGTCGTATCGCAGACCGGCAAACTGACCGGCTTCTTCGGTGAAAAACCCTCGTCCGTCTACGGGAGATAACACCCCGATTTTGTACTTGTTGCCCAGCAGAAAATCCTCAGGACCGTGCCCCGGTGCAGTGTGAACACAACCGGTACCTGTATCGGCCGTCACATGATCGCCGACCATCACCAGGCTGGTGCGCTGAACAAACGGATGCACGCACTCTATATATTCCAGACTTGAACCCTTCTCCGTAGCCAGAACGCTGGCGGTGGATTCGTCAATGCCACATGCTTTGAGCACTGAATTTCTCAGTGCTTCGGCCACGACAATCACTCCGTGTTCGGCAGTTTTGACAAAGTCGTAGTTGAAATCTGGATGAAGAGCCACGCCCAGATTAGCAGGAAGAGTCCAGGGAGTAGTGGTCCAAATTACAAAGGACACATCACTTTCATTTCGCACTGCCTCTGGCAACTTAGCCAGGGACTCTGGTTTGACGGCAAACTTAACATAGATAGACTCCGAGACATGATCACCGTACTCGACTTCCGCCTCAGCCAGGGCGGTTTCGCAATTCGGGCACCATGTAATCGGTTTCAGCCCTTTGTAGAGATACCCTGCCGCTGCCATCTTGGCGAAAACGCGAATTTGCGCAGCCTCGAATTTTGAGTCAAGAGTGATGTACGGGTGCTCCCAGTCGCCCCAAACACCTAACCGCTTGAAATTTGTTTCCTGTCCCTTCAGGTTGCTGAGTGCAAAATCTCTGCAGCGCCGGCGCAACTCGATCGGTGTCATGGAATTACGACCACCTTTCACGTCTTTCAACACGGCGTTTTCAATCGGCAAGCCATGACTGTCGTAACCAGGCACGTATGGTGCGTAGTATCCTTGGAGCGCCTTGTATTTGGTTACTATGTCCTTCAAGATCTTATTTAGAGCTGTGCCAATATGGATCTTGTTTGAACTCAGATAAGGCGGCCCGTCGTGCAAAACGAATTTGGCTCCATCTTTGCGCTTCTCAAGGCTTTGCTCATAAATCTTGTCTTCTTCCCACATTTTTTGGATCTCGACTTCGCGCACCGCGCTATTCGCCTTCATCGGGAATGAAGTCTGCGGTAGATTTACGCTGTATTTCTCACTCATCGCGCCACCCTTTACTCGCTCTCGTTGCACCAATAAAACAAAAACTCCAGCGGCTAGCGCTGGAGCAGATTCATTCTCGATGATCTGCGCCAGCGGTTTAACTGCTAATAATGGAAAATTGCACGGACATGGATTTGCCTTACTGAAAGCTTTGCTTTGTCAACCCCACCATGAGATATTAGACCCCGGGAGCGCCACAAGGGTCAACCTTTGGGGACCAGGCATTAATGATTCTTATATAGTAAAAATGGTGAAATTGGCGCTTAAATCGCTACCGTAGGCACTACCGGTGACGATGAAATTGGTGACAGGACTATGATGGAACGGGTGTTCCATCATAAGTCCGCTCCGAAACAACGGCCACTCGCTGAGAGTGAGGTTGTCCGGCCATGGTCGGAATCGTTTCAAAAATGTCGAAAGCAGGTACATATCTAAGTCAGCCAGGAATATGGCGAAGGTTGTAATCCATAAGAGAGGAATAACCGTGTTCAAGCGACGTTCCAGTTTTCTGTTTCCGATGAACGCCGGGGCATATGTCGTTTATGTTGCACTTTGCTCTTGCTCTCCAGTGGACGGGGCTAACGTGTCCGAGGCCGCAACCTTGAACAACAATGGGGTCAATCTCTTAAAGAAGAATGACTATCTTGGCGCCGCGAAGGAATTTAAAGAGGCACTGAAAGCCAGACCAGGGTATGCTTTGGCCCGAGAGAATTTGTCGATTACTTATAATAATTTGGGTCTAGCTACTCAAGAAACCCCCGCGCAAGCCATTAAACATATGCACTTAGCCGCACTTCTATGTCCGGGAGACGCAACGGTTCAGTCGAATCTTGACTTCTTGATGGAGGCGCTGGATAAAGATCCAAAGTCGTTTTCCGATGTTGTCGAAGAGGCTGAAACATGCTTGAAGCAAGGTGATCGTATTGGTGCTGTAGTGGAATACAAGAGAGCCCTTAATATCAACCATGATCCGAAGATACAGCTCTTGCTGGGATCAACCGAGCTGCCTCAGGAATGGAAAGAACTCTTATCACAAGCGGAGCCGAATGACGTTGATTTTGCTCCATACATGACTAGATTGGAGAAAAAACTTAAGAAAGCGTGGGAGCCTACAGCTGGCGATCCGGCAAACAAAGTGGTGGTATTGTTCAAGATAAAGAGAGATGGCATGGTGCCCGCTGAATCCATCAGACTGAGCAAGACTAGCGGGTCAAACAACTCTGACAGAGCGGCGCTGAAAGCAATAGCTACGGCGCAACCTCTGCCAAGACTGCCCCGGGGGAGTCGTGCAGAAGTTGACATCGAGTTCACGTTCAGCAAAGATGACAACGCCGCTGAGACCGCCGCTGTAGACAATGGTCACAATGAATCTAACGCTGAAGTCGGCGACGGAACATCTAAAAATAGAGACACTACACCTACAGGAAACTCAGCAAAGAGTAATCGACTATCTCTAAGCAACTCGTTTAGTTCAGGCACCACCGCAAAGAGTGACAGTGCTTCCACCGGGATTGCTTCAACGCAAGAGAAACGCAAGAGGGCAAAAGCAGCAGCGGAGTCTACCCTCAACAAGTGGATTCCGTATGCTGTTAATGGATTGCTGATCTATGCTGCTATTGGATTGGTAATCTGTTTCATAATTGCTCTGGTAGTTGACCGTAACAAAAAGAATGGCTAATGCGTATCTATACAATTGGCTTCACGCAGAAATCTGCAGCTCAATTCTTTGAGACTTTAAAACGGGCAGGCATCAAGCAGCTCCTTGATGTACGTTTGCACAATTCGTCTCAGTTGGCGGGATTTTCCAAACGTGACGATTTGGCCTATTTCTTGAAGGAGATCTGCCAGGCGAAGTATAAACATGAACCGATGCTCGCACCAGACACACAGATGTTAGATCTGTACAAAAAAAAGAAAATTAAGTGGAGCGAGTACGAATCGCTATTTCTCGATTTATTGGCCGATCGCAAGATTGAACGAGAACTGCCCCCCGACTTGTTTGCAAAGCCTACCGTCTTGTTATGCAGTGAGGCCGGCGCGCAGCAATGCCATCGTCGATTAGTGCTTGAGTATCTAAGCCGGTCCATGGAAGGAATTGAGATAGTGCATCTTTAAACAGCAATGAGCGAATGATTTCCGAACTCGAGCCCCCAATCAGTTTAGCTGGTTGATATTGCCGAGCCTCCAGATTGCAGTACTCGACCAATGTATACCACTTACGTACAACCAGTGAACCTTCGAATCTAGCCCGTCCCGGCTGCAAGCCCTAGTGAGCGCCAACCCCAGCACTACTTTCTTTTCCCTGTGAATAATACTGTTGAGTCTTTCGATCTCTCGTTCTTTCGGATTTCCAAAATCGTCGGCGAACAGGCGCAGATCGGTCACAGGCAGATCTCGAGTTAGCGCGCGGTCTCTAAATGTGATTCTAATTTGATCCGGTTGGCCGGCCCGGGGTTTCAACCACAACTCCGGTGCTTCAATCGGAGCAAGCAAACCAAGCGAAGCTATCCCTTTGCCTGGAGGAACTAACCAGCCGCTCATACCTTGGGCGCAAAGATCGGGTCCAAATATACTTGTCACATCGTGTTGTGCATTTTCCAACATCAACTGAAAAAATTTTGCGCCAGTCATTACGTCGGTGGCTATAGTTGCGGCTGGATCAAAGGTGCAGTCTTCTATATGCGGCGTTGTTCCGCATGGTTGAGCGGAGGCGAGCTGAACAACACATCCGAGGTCGAATATGCCGCCTTCGCTAACGAGATGATTACTGGAAAGTCTATCTGTTACAACAACAGGACGCACATGTCTGCCGGTGTGTCCGTCGATGCCAGCAACGCTAATGTAGCCGGGCATTATGCGGTGAAGGTGATTGATTGTTATTAGCACTTCTTTCATCTAATGTTTAGTTGTTGCCGGTTTACTGCGCCCCTTCCCTATTTCTTTCCAGAGAATACTTGTATCGGGGCCTGCTTTCTTACTACCCTGTAAAACGTCATGGCAAGCGCGTTTTTTGCTACTTGCCTTGATCTGGATATAATTTGAGGCAACAGGAGGTCTTACATATGGATTCGGTCTTTTCAATTCCACGACCTCAATGTAAATGGTCCGATGTCATCACCACTCTTGCTGATTTCGCAATTGTGACCTATACCGTGGACCCGGAGCGATTGGCGAAGTGCCTGCCCGATGGATTCGAGCCCGATGTTTATCAGTTGACTGACGGGTCGAACGTGGCCTTTGTATCAGCTGTACCCTTCAGAGATCTCGACTTTCGATTCGCTGGTGCCGATTGGGCGCGTTTCTCCTTTGGCCAGACGAACTACCGCGCTTATGTAAGATACCGTGGACAACGCTGCGTTTGGTTCTTCGGGACTTCACTGGCCACATTGTTTGTGAATATTCCCCGGTACTTATGGCAGCTTCCCTGGCATCCGGCGAAAATGAATTTTGCCACAGAGTGGCAAGCGGATCATTTTACGAAGTACCAGCTGTCGTCAACTTCCCCTGGCGCAAACGTTGAACTCTCCATGGTTTCAACCGATATCCCCGCCGGGACTCTAGATGGATTCATGAATGACGAGGAAACAGCGGAGGTACTGACTCATCCATTGGTTGGTTACTTTCGTCGTCGTGACCGGAAACTGGGAAGCTATTCCGTGTGGCACGAACGACTCGTTCTCAGGAGAGCACAAGTTCAGAAAGCGCATTTTGAATTATTCGAACTGCTTGGACTGATCGACCGAGGCGCTGCGGTTCATTCTGCTCTCGTGCAGAAAACCACCGAGTTCGTTGTTGTCTTGCCACCACGTGTCGTTTAATCGGCGATTCGCCCGGCGCAGCCGTCAATTGTAAGCGCTCCCTGCGGCTCCTCCGTCGCCTCGTCCGCGCAGCCGCTTGTTTCGCGCCAGACGCGCGTTTCCAATTGTAGATCTGCGGCGCGCG
>JAKFUT010000220.1 GCA_021732565.1 Candidatus Obscuribacterales bacterium | reverse complement strand
GACCTCGTCTCGTATTTTCGGACTGATCTCAAGATTGACTGCCTTGTTACTGTCGGGTCGCAATTCCCCCTTTTCGCCGATCTATGTATGTTTCCCGGTCTAGACCAATCCTCCTTGCCGATTGTGAAACCTGCTAATGTCGAAAATTGGGTGAACATATTCGATCCGAACGACTTTCTTGGTTTTGCTGCGGATCAGTTGTTTGATGGCATCGTAGATGTGGAATATGCCAGTGGGAAAATTGGAGTGTCGACCCATGCAGACTATTTCAAGTTTCCCTCATTCTATGAGTGCATGGCTCGTGCGCTCGGGCCAATTCTTGCCGGCTCATTGAAGGAGAGAGGCAAGTGAATATTGCTCGAAACATCCTGCTTTTAGTTCTGTCTTTCGCTAGTTTTTCCTCCGCCGTTTTGGCTCAGGATGCTGCGGCTTTCGAAACGTTCAGCACCAAAGCTGGTGCTCTGGCGCATGCGGGCAAGCATGCAGATGCCATCACTTTCTACAAGGCAGCAGTAGAAGAGGCTGAAAAGTTCGGCAAGAACAATAACGATAGGCTTGTGTCGACTTTGAGAAAAATGGCAGCATCTTATCAAGCCATGAAGGATATAACCCGCGCCAATGCTTGTTTGCAGCGTGCGCTAAGCGTACTGACGGAAAAGAATGGTTCGTTGCCAGGTGTAGCCGGCTTACGATCCGACACCCGGCCATCTTCAGCAACTGGTATTGCTTCAATCAAAAAAGGGTCGAATTCTGTCGGACGAGCTAATCCTTTACCAAGGGCGCAAACGATTCCGCTTTCACCAGCGGCTCATGCAGGTGATGCGGATTCTGCCAGCATTACTGCGGATTTCGGGCCCTATATGCTTTTGATGCAGAAGCGAGTAAAAGAGTTGTGGCAACCACCGAAGGGCGAGGAAAATCGGAAGGTTGTGGTTGCTTTTACCGTGGATAGTCAGGGCGCGGTATCGAATTTGAGCATAAAGCGATCCAGTGGAGTTAGCGCTGCTGATGATGCGGCTCTAAAAGCGATTAAAGAGGCTGCTCCGTTTCCGCCCATGCCGCAGGGAAGTAAGACAACAGCTCTAGATGTGCAGTTTGAGCTGAATTACAATGTTCACCGTCAATCCACTGGTGACCCTTCGCCGAAATTTGAGGATGCGCCCCCGGCAGCAGGTGCTAAGAATGAAGCGTCTCACCCGGTACCGAAGGCGGCAACACCATCGGGCAACACCGCGCTTCCGCCCGCGCCTCCTTCGCCATCGACTCCGTCGAATCCAAACAGCGCTTCTACCAAAGTGGAGCAGGCACCGGAAAAACTTGGAAAGCCGGAGTGTGCTCCGATTGTGGAGCCGCCGCCTAGGACGGTGGATAGCCTTCCAAAGTAGTCTGGACTGCGGTTTCATGTCCAGACACCTCGTAACAAGGTGAGCAGTTGCTGAAAACAAAAATGGCGGAAATTCACCTCCTATGAACAGGCACACGTCGGGGGGCTGTTTCCGTCGCTCGCACACTTCCAACGTGGGTTCTCTGATTAAAGTCAGGTACTGAACAAGCACCGAATTCCGGTGAAGCAGAACCGGTTGACGAGCGGCTTGTACTTGCTCCAGCCTATTAGAGTCTTTATCAGATAGTGCCACCGCGATATGCCCGTTGGCAACCCGAATTTCTTGAGATTACTGATAGCAAGGTCTGATGTCGTCGCGGAGTTTGGGCATAGTTAATGAGAATAGAGGGAATGCATTTTCTATGGCTTTCCCCAAGGAGCGAAGGTTGAAGGCAGAAAAACGCTGTCCCACTTGCAATGCGGAAGTTCAACAGACATGGATGACCTGTCCTCTGGACGGCACATGGCTTTATCCGTCAGTGGCGGAAGATAGTGCGGCTGACAAACCTCCGACTGAGACAGTGGATCAAGCCCTTGAGGTCCTTACCCGCCGGCTGCAACTTCCAGGCAGGCGAACACTGGAGCAAATCCGCCCGGCATTCTCAAAGCAGTGCCCTCTCTGTAACGAGCTTTATCCTGTCTCTGCGAACTTCTGTTCCATCGATTCTTCTCCTCTTCAACAAGTTCAAACCGAAGAACATATCGGACAGGTGCTTAGCGGTTCCTACCAGATACTCTCGCTACTCGGTGAAGGCGGGAGTTCCAAAGTTTACAAGGCCAAGCACGTTTTTCTGGGCCGTACAGTCGCCATTAAAATCCTGCGAGGCAATGAGGTAAAAGATGAGCTCAAGCTCAAGAGATTCTTACAAGAATCGAGAGCGGTCAGTAGTCTGACCCACCCGAATATTGTTAACCTCTATGATTTCGGCCTTACTGAAGACGGGCGCCCCTACCTGGTGATGGACCTATTGGAAGGCCGGTCTCTCTATGAGCTCATACAGACCAGCGGACCGCTTAAGTTCGAAACCGCAGTGACAATATTTAAGCAGGTTTGCGAAGCACTGCATCATGCGCACTTAAAGGGAATTGTGCACCGTGACGTGAAGCCTGCAAACATTGTAATGATAGACGGACAGGAGGTCGTAAAACTGGTCGACTTCGGTTTGGCCAAGATAATGTCGTGGGCGACGCTAGAGTCTTTGCAGGCAACTCAGGCCGGAATGATATTCGGAAGTCCACGATACATGAGCCCTGAGCAGTGTTCGGATCAAACTGTCGATGTGCGTTCGGACGTCTATGCTCTGGGTGTTTGCATGTTTGAGACATTGACGGGGCAGCCTCCCTTCACTGGTGAAAGCGTTGTCTCGACGCTGCTCAAGCACATTCATGAGCAGGCTCCTTCTGTTCGGGAAGTAAAGCCGGATGCGCGTATTCCGGAAAAGCTGGATTTGCTGGTGCAGAAGTGTCTGAACAAGGATCCAAACACTCGCTATCAGAGCATGACTGAATTAATTGAGGAACTCGATGCACTGAGCGGTTCGACTAGCAAGAGCAAAGAAAAGAAGGTTGCTGTCGAGACTAAGGCGAAAAAAGATCATACAACTGTACTCATAGTTGATGATGAGGAGGTGTCGCTACTGGCGTGTGCGATGGCGGTCCGAAAACAGGCAGACTTCGAAGTAGTCGGGGTGGCAATCAACGGTGAACTCGCTGTACAGAAGGTAGAAGAACTCAGACCTGATGTAGTAATAATGGACTTTGAGCTGCCCATGATAAATGGCGCCGATGCAACACGATTGATAAAAGAACGTTTTCCTGACACAAGAATCTTGGTTCTGTCATCGCACAGCGAGCGGGAGAAAGTATTGGATGCCTTCGCCGCCGGCGCCAACGGCTATGTGCTGAAGTCGCTCCCGGGCGAGCGGCTGTTTACCAGCATTAGAACCATTGCCGTAGGTTCACTGTGGATTGATGACGGACTCGATGAACAACTGGTCTACGACGCTCGAGAGCTGGTCTATTCGATGTACAAGAATAAGAAAGTGCTGCCGATGCCGGGAGCGCTCTCGCATGTCGAATTGAAATTGCTGAAGCTGATGCTGGAGGGGCTGAGCGAGGAGGAACTTTGTTCTCGGCTGGAAGTTACTCCGGATATTCTTCAGGCTCAAAAGCAAGGTATCTTGCGTATGTTGAACACCCTGAATTCGCACTGACCAGTAAGGGAATCAAGAGACCTCTTCAACAAGATGCAATCCGCCCGCAGGGCAACTGTTGATTCAGCTGGACTCAACAGTTGCCCTACCTCGGGATCAAGCGGATGTTTGTATAAGCGCAGTGGTGTCATTTCCGAAACAACTTTCGCAAACAATACGAACCATACGACGGCAACTATCTCGGCTGGTGTCTGAAATTCTTCTCAAATGGATCGCCAAACGTGGCGTTCGATGATCGCGAAAAATCTGACGCCTTTTCCATTACTCACGCATAACGGTGCAATGGTTGCTTCGTTAGTTTAAACGGTGGCCCGTTCTTTTGAGGAGTGAGACAGTTCCGGTTCATCGATAAAGAAATCGCCAACAAGTTTGTGCCCGGGTTCAACAGCGTACTGTTCGAAGTCTGTAATGCCTGCGTTCCGCAGTATTTCCACATCAATGAAGAAATTTCCCGTACACTCTTTTGCCACGCGGTTGAAAATAACATATGCTGCGTCGGCAACAATTTCGGGTTTGCGCGAAGCCTTCATCATGGCGTCTCCGCCGAGAAGGTTTTTCACCGCTGCTGTGGCAATGGCTGTCTCGGGCCAGAGGGAATTCACGGCGATTCCATCATTTCGAAATTCCTCTGCCATTCCCAATGTGCACATGCTCATTCCATACTTTGCCATTGTGTAGGCGACATGCGGCGCAAACCAGCGAGGCTGCAGGCTCAAGGGAGGAGACATATTCAAAATGTGCGGATTATCGGACTTCTTCAGATGAGGTATGCACAGCTTGGAACAAAGGAAGGTTCCCCGTGAATTGATCTGGTGCATCAGATCCCAGCGTTTTAACTCAGTTTGAAGCGTATTGGTGAGATTGATCGCGCTTGCATTGTTCACCAGAATGTCGATGCCGCCGAATTCTGCTACTGCGCGTTCGATTGCTTTGGCGACCTGTTCTTCGAATCGAATATCACACACCACCGGTAGTGCCTTTCCGCCGGCGGCTTCCATATCTTTGGCCGCCGAATAGATGGTTCCTGGCAATTTAGGATGTTCTGTTTCAGACTTGGCAGCGATAACAATGTTGGCGCCCTCGCGCGCGGCTCGCAATCCTATTGCATGCCCGATTCCTCTAGACGCTCCGGTGATGAAGAGCGTTTTTCCCTTCAGTGACATTTGCGAAGACCTCATTGTGCTGTCCGAACCCCGGTAACGATACCATTTGCGAGAGCCTTCCTCCATTAGCGGGAGGACACTTTCGCGCAGTGGTAGCGTGTTGCAATCGTCGGCGCCGCCGCTAACTATGGTTTTCTGTCCTCCTGGCAAGGTGGTTCCTCTCTGAACAGGGCACCGGCAATCTTTCTTGTATTCTTCGACGAGTTGATCTCACGCAACCGGGTGTTTTCAAGACATTCGGGTCGATGTCCCCTGCCTTGTGGAGGACGCAGAGCAGCGGTCGCTTGCGGAACGCAGATGATTGACAAACGATTCGGGCATGGCGACCGACTAATCGATCTTTCCTCGCATTGAGATGATATGACGGATGGTTATGTCGGATGGTGAATTACGACGGATGAGAGTGCTCATGACTTCAAATCTTACGTGTTAAGCTGAGATTAAGTCGATCCAAATAACGAGTGGCATGTGGACTGCAGTCAGCGTCAAGCCTCGCCACAAAGTCTTTGAAGAGATCTTTCCGTCCACGACGAAACCAGGTGTGACATGCGCAAGAAGATTGTCTACATGGCCATTTCGATCTCACTGATTGGAGTTCAATCGGTTGGGGCTGCTCCCGAAGAGTCTTCAGGAGGTTCAAATCTGAAAGACGTCCACGTGTTCAAGCCTGTTACTACCAACAACGGAATCACAGAACTTCAGGAAGTGAAAACAGGAAAACCGCTCGCTCCTGCAGAAACTGTTGAGAATAAGCCGCCAGCGACGATAAGCGATCCCCATCCGATTCCCGGCAGCACGCCGTACAAACCAATACCTGCAGTCAGCGGCGGGAAGATTGAACTCGAAGAAGTCAAACCTGGTACACCGGTACAAGCGATACCTCCGGCTACTGCCGGGAATGTAGAAATGAAGGAACTGCGCTCGGGAATGACTCTAGAAGTCACGGCGTCTAAGTCGCGAGTGTTCAGGACCAAAGCTAAGATTATCCGTGTCGCCGTCAGTGATCCTTCTATAGCTGAGCCAGTTGTAGTAGCGGAGCGAGAGTTTATTCTCATGGGAAAACGCGACGGCACCATAACACTTATGTTGTGGTTTGATTCAAAATAGACGTTTCTACGATTCCACGTCAGGCAGATATAACCCTTCACTCAGTCCAAAAGTCCATGCCACCGCCAGCTTGGCCGTGGTTATGTTGGGGGGGACACGCAACATATAGCGCTTGAACTTTCCATCGGGTTCTGCAGTCGAATTCACTACCTCCACAGCAACTATCGGTTCGTCGCCAGGAACAAGCTTTTGATAGAGTTTCCCAAATTCGTCTTGATGTATGAGCTTCGCCTTTGAATTTCTAAGGTACTTTTCCCAACCATAACGCTCAATCATGATTCGACGGATTTCGATGTTCGGCTCATCGTCAATTGAGGCAGGTCTAAGTTTGGCCGGCTCCATAATCACAATCTCGGGAACAACCATGCCATGCCAGCTGAATACTTTAACGCCGTCGGCAAAAATGATCGAAGGACCCGTCTCTGAATGATTCTGCAGTCCCTGATCAAGGGCTAATTTTTCCGGATAGGAGAATACAAAGCACACGTTCTCCACAAATAGATATGCCAATCCACCTGCAAGCAATTTCATCCAGAGCGTAAGTTCTTTATCCTCCGATTGGCTGTACTGAACGAGGTCAATCGACCTTGCATAATCATAAGTGCTTAAGAAGAATACATCCCAGGCTCCCCACGATTGACCTAAGATCATTCGAGGCACAATTTTTGAGTCGATGCCTGCTTCGGTGGCAGGGCACATGTCGTTTTCGACTCGAAAAAGCTTTCTTTGCAACGGATGATTGAGAACCAGCGCATCGCTTATGTTCCTCAATCGTGAGAAAAATGGTGCTAGACGCCGCCGCAGAATAATATCCGTGTCGTTCCTGAATTTTTCATTACTGCTACCTTGCAGGTGATCGCACAGCCTTGTCGACAGTGATCGTTGAACACGCTGCATTAATCGTGCGTTGAGAGACTCACCCATGCGGGGAATTTGTGTCGAGAACAACAATTCTGCTTTGTCCAGAAAAGCGTCGAGCTGAAGGTCTGTTGCGTTAACAGGACTGGAAATGATCGGTGGTAGCTTTTCCAATTGGAAAAATACTGAGAGATGAGAACGAGAAGTTTTCTTTGCCGGCGGTTTGAACAGGTTCCGCAAGAATGATACTTTGTCTATGCCGCTTCTTTCATGAGCCGCCCAATGTAGAATTGAGGGTAGTACCGTGTACTGAAGGGGTCCGTCGCACCAAACTATGAGAGGGACGCTCAGATCAAACATTGCATACAATTCGTTGATGGATTCTGCAACTTCCGTGCGCTTTTCTCCCGTGCAAGGCGTGCAAGCATCAAGTATCTTCGCGATGTAGAGATCAATCATAAAAACTTTGGCCACCAGAGAGTCGACGAATATTTAGCTGCTAACCTAGATGCTGAAGCCGGTCGCTTCAAACTTGTACTGATAGCTTGCCAGGTTTCTGTTCAAAGTCGATTTCACGGTATTTTCTGTATGCGATCTCAAGTCACCTTCAGAACCTTTCAGCTTTGCCATATCTTGGCCTTGTGGTTCCCAAATTTGTGTGCGAAAGTCGGACTTGTAAACGGGCACGGAGGGATCAATCCCCGAAACACTGGCAGACTGATCGCTTTCAATAAACACTGCGCTGACGATTGCTCCCGGCTCGACATACACTCGCCAGTGAACATATGAGTACGCGCTGAGATACAGCACTAACGGTGCGCTCTTGCGGGTAACGCGAACAACGATGGACGGATCACCCTTGCAAAAATAGGGAGTCACCCCCTGCACCACAATGGCATGCACTTCTCCGGTTATCGATTCAGGCTTCAGTTCTGGAGGAGATGACGAAGGAATGTCCTCCACTACTGCTCGCGGGTCGGGTGGTGACGTGAATCTTCTTGAGCCTGATGACCACGTGTCGATCACTTCCATTTTGCTGATGCGGCCCTTCAACTTACCATTTTCTTCTACCTCGGGTTTGAATGGTCCCGGCAGACCGGGTTGGAATGGTCGCGGCCATTTGATTGAACCATGAGATCCTCTTGCGACTTGCGGGCCCATGCCTTGCGCCGGGAGATTCACGTTGGCGAAAACATCCCGCAGCAGTTTGATATCGTAAGCCCGACGCCAGGTAGATTGTGCCGTGTTATCGCCTCCGTCCGTTACTCGGCCCGGAGCATGGATCATAACGGTTCTATCCTCTTCGGCGGACAACTTCCGGTAGGAATCCTCTTGCTGTTTTTGCTTTTCCTTATGCACCTGAGCCACTGCCGCCACCTGCCAGGATAGCAGCATCAAACAGCACGACACTACGGCAAAGGGCGTCGTGAGTCTTAACATAGGCAGGTCCTCATTTGTTCATTCTTTTATATCTTAACTAATCTGGCTAAATCCTGGCTCACTTATTGGACTTCTTTGGGGCACTTGACAGAACCGAACGTCGTCATCCGGTGCGGACCGGACGATACGCGATGTGGAGCCGACCAGGAAGGAACGCTCGATTGCGTCGGTAGTCACTTAGTCTTTGAGGCGACGGCGTGCCATTGATCGCCCTTTTGGTAGCGAAATCAGGCATAAGCAGCGACTGTTCAATCTAGAGTTTACTCTGAAATTCCTGCATTGCCATACGCAGATTACCTTCACTGGCAGCCAACAATGCAGCCGATTCGTCCTTTGACGCATTCACCATCAACATGAGAATTGCCGTTTTAGCATGCCAATCAGCTTTCAATAAAGCATCGCTACAAACCTCATCCGATCTTCCAGTGGCTTCCATAACAATGCGTATGGCTCTGGCTCGCAGCTTTTCGTTGGTCGCTCTAACATCGACCATCAAATTGTCATAGACCTTTCCCAGTTTAACCATTACCGCTGTGCTGATTAGATTCAGGAGAAGTTTTTGGGCAGTACCGGCCTTCATTCGAGTTGAACCGCTGATCGGTTCAGACCCGGTCACGGCTTCCAAAGTGAATTCGGCGTGCTGAGATAATACGGAATTTCTTACATTCACAATCGCGGCGGTGGTGCACCCGATTGACCGTGCGTAATCGAGTGCGCCAATGACATAAGGGGTACGACCACTAGCTGCAATTCCGATTACAACATCAGTGGACTGAGGAGCACGATGGGCAAGATCTTCTTTCCCCTGAACAAAATTGTCTTCGGCACCTTCGATAGACGACACCAACGCGTCTAATCCGCCGGCAATGATTCCTTGCACTAAATCTGGCGTCACTCCAAAAGTCGGCGGACACTCACTGGCATCCAGTACCCCAAGTCTTCCGCTGGTTCCCGCCCCGACATAGAAAATTCGCCCTCCCTCACGCACTGCTTGCGTCGCCCTGTCAACCAGAACTGCTACAACCGGCAAAGTGGCATCCACCGCCGCTGCCACAGAATGATTCTCAGCATGCAACACCTGCACTAATTCAGTGGTGACAAGCGTGTCTAGCTTATTCGTCGCAGCGTTTCTACCTTCGGTTTCCAGGTGCGATAGATCCTGCTTTTGATCCCCGTAATTTGCAGTCATGAGGTCTCCTTCCCTTCGGTCGGCTTTGCCGAGTGTGTTCGATTGTGTCTAACTGAATGAAGTTGGAGGCGAGGTGTTGGGGCACAGATCCGACGGAGCGCAGACAGAAGCAAGTTGAGGGTGTCTGGCGCGAAATGAGCGGCCAGGTTCATTCTTGCCTTGTCTTCAAGTCGCTTCACCTAGCACACGTACTTCGGCCATCTTCGACATGGTATTGTCTGTGGTGACAGCACATGGTCCCGGGTCGAGCATTTGGAGCGACGACAGTGTGGAGGCATTATCTGGCCCCTCCCTGGTTATACGGCAATAAATATTGATCAATGCCATTTGCTCAACAGTATTGCAAGCAGAATTTGCCAGCAGATCATTTCCAATGACAATCGCTAAAGTTTGTGCGCGAGAAATGGCAACGTTCAATCGATTACGGCTGAATATAAAGTCGAGACCACGGGGGGAAGAGGCACCGTCACTGGTGCACATCGAAAGTATTACAATTGGTGCCTGCCGTCCTTGAAACTTGTCGACCGAGGCAGTGTTCGCCAAGGGCAAGGCCTCACGAATTAACCTCACTTGCAAGTTATAGGGGGCAACATAGAGGATGTCGTTCATCGTAACCGGCCGACTCAAACCATTTTCGGTGAGTCTGCATTGCAGCAATTCATGAGTTATTCCTACTATAACCTCGACTTCTTCCGGGCTGCACCGAGTATTGTTCTGGTGTACAACCGGAACATAGAGCATGCCGGCGTCCCGGCGGACGTATTGGAGCCCCGTCGGCCGGACCAATACCCGCGTGGATGTAATCGGCGCGCACCGGAGACGACCGTTATACATAGTCTCGGAAATGAACTGACAAATACCCGGATGCATCCGCCAGGTTTTCCCGAGAAAGATTCCCTTAGACGGCGGCACCGTGGTTTCTTCCTGAAGCAAATATTGCAGCGTTGATTGACCGCTTTCGCCCGGGTGCGACCCTTGAAGCGGTTGATCCAATTGCATTTGATCGCCGATCAAAATGATGTTGCGAGCAGCCGGTGCCATACCTGCAAGATTGGCAATGGCAACTTGCCCGGCCTCATCCACAAACAAATAGTCGAGCGCATTGACTGCTGCTGGTACGCTAAAAGCATAAGCGGTTCCCCCGAACAGATTGAAAGAGTTCTTTTCCGAGAATGCGGTATTGCCATCTTTCTTCCACTGAATGGAGGCAGTTGTAAATCTTCTTTCCTTGCGTGGTGAGTCGCTCCCGATTTTGACTCCATGAAGCGGTATCCCCCCGGCTTCGGCAGCTCGATCAACTTCCGTTAAGAGATTCTCGATAGCCTTGTGTGAATTTGAACTGACGCCAACTCGGTACCCGTCTGCTATCAATGCGGCAATTACGTGCGCCGCTGTGTGCGTTTTTCCGCAGCCCGGTGGTCCCTGTATGAAAAGGGTAGTATTCTTCATCCGGCGAACAACGCTCAGAACCTCCGGGATCGAGGGCTCTAGAACAACGGGCTTTCCCGGGGTGTTTCCCGCTATGCGTGGTGCCCGACGATAAAGAAAATCCGACAGAGCCGGATGCAAGTATCCTTGCTCATACCTTCTACGAGCGGTTTCAAACAAAGACTCAGCGATTTGGCCTCCACTGATAATCTCGCTACGCATCAAGCTCAATCGATGTGGTAACTCAGGCTTAGCTCGGCTTTGACGCAAGCGAGCGAGCCCGTTCTCCAGATCCAGAAGAGAGAGTGTTGGTCGTAAATCGAGATCGTGAGAAACGATACACTTATCTCCTTCAACCAGAGTAGTGTCCTGATCGGGATCAAAGTAATACTCGTATTCGATGGACTGTCCGTCGGGCTCAGGCGGGGTGGCTGTGCGTTCCAGACCCGCTAAACAATCGGAGTCTTCTCTCAATTCGTCTTCGGTCATGGAATGCCAATCGAACATACGCCAGTAACCGGGCTTGTTCTCCCGCGCATGAAATGACATCAACCATGCAAGAAGAGTATCAACTCTGGCGTCTTCTCCGTCGGCTTTCTGTGACGCGTTCTCGATCATTACCGCAGCCAGAGTATTCGATGGAGTCTCTACCCGGGGATCCTTCTTCGGCTTTTTTCTTTGTGGTGGCATCCAAACAACATTGTGTTGTTCTTGCAAGTCGCGCAGAAAATTGGTAAGCAGCAGCGTTGATTCACAATCTTCCTGGTTATAATCACGAATCGCTTTCAGCATGGGGGAATGCTGCGGCGAATCTCCGTCGGGATTCTCCAGCCATCGATCATAAAATACGACGGAGTCCATCGCGGTTGAGACATCGCCAGAGCGCTTTTCCTGATACAGGTGTTCAATATACTTGATCGAATAGCTGGGTTCCCCTACCTTTATCGCTTGACGCACCACCTGATAGAGGTCGACAAAAATCTCGTTGCGTAGCAGCGTATCCACCTGATGCTCGCGTGTTCCGTGGCGCCCCATCAATCGTCGTAATGCGGACACCTCGTATGCGGCATAGTGGTAGATATGCATTCGAGGATCTTTCTGCCACCGTGCGTAGACCCAATCGATAAACCGTTCAAATGCAATTTTTTCAGAGTTTCGGTCTGATGCCCACCAATCATGAAACAGAACCTGAGAGTGTTCAACAACAACAGCGCCGAACAGATATTCCAAACCACCTTCAAAATGCGGATACCCCTCCATATCGAACCAGACGTCGCCGGGGGAGGAGGGCGGAACCACGGCCAATCCGCGCCCTGGTTCATCGACAGAAGGTATTGTCACCTCGAAAAGCGGACGAGATAATCCACGAGATTGTATCTGCAGTCTGGCCTGCTGTTTCAATGTTTGTAGAGTTGAATCCATCATGCCGGGAATTCGTTCGCAAACCGTTCGGGCAAGTGCATCCATCGTGGCTATGCCGTTAGCTTGAAGTTTCTTAATTGCCGAGGAACGAATGTTGGCAACTTGCACGAGAGCATCGCGCTCTTCAAGCAACTTCTCTATGTGGGAACTCCATCTGCTCATGGGCGGTACGGTTTCTATAGGCGGGGGATTTGATTCGTCAAACTCAGAGTGAAACCTGAGGAAATTGGCCTTCACATTCTGAAAATAGTGAATGTAATCCGCAGTATCAAAACGATGAATTGTTGAATCACCGAGCACCACTGCTACCTGTCGAGGCAAAACACCCTGCTCTTCGGCAAGCATCTCTGCATAACAACAAAGCTGAAGCAGAAAGTAAGGTTTCGACTTGCGGGCGAGTTTCGTGTCCCATACCTCATACACTGGTCGGCTTGCGTGTGGTTCGTGCGATCGCACCAGAAAATCGGAGCGCCCCTCAAAGCAACCGCTAGTCAGAACTCCCTGAAAAATCACTTCCCGGCCTGCGCGTATTGCTTCCCTCGTTAATAGAATCGCATCAGTACCATAGTCTACGGGCACGTCACAAATGTCTTTGCCCTGCCGGTAAAGACTATCAAGGAAGGCACGCTCATGCTGATCGCCCTTCTTCTGGAGTAATTCTCGGCCGGCATCACCTTTATCAGGAGCCAGTCCTGGTTTTCGATCGAGGAAGAGCCGGTCTAGCCAGGAAATGAACGGCGACTCCATAAAGTTGATAAGGTCGCTGGGCGAGTAGACGATTCGGCCTTCTTTGTGTCTCATGCTTGTCTTCCCATTAGATGTGAGAATGTTGGATCTCTAATCTATCCATCAACTGAATCAGTTTTCATCCAATTTGCCCACCCGGCGACCTTTTGCTTGCACCTGGACAATCTCTTCTAAGAAGAACTCTAACATTATCGCCAGGAGCCAGTGACCAAAGTTTTGGAAAATATGGTCGATGCATGTCTGTGGTACACCGATGTTTATGCCGACGGCATATTGAAAAATGCGTAATTCTTGTTTTAGCTTGAGATGATCAACATATTGAATTCATTCGCAATAGTTCGTAAGAATGCGGTCCAATGGATTCAACCCGGGTTCGGGGCTTCGCCCTAAAGCATCGATTTTGATGCACAAGATGCCTGACTTATCCGGACCATCCAGACTCGACACCAGTAGTTTAACCCCGCTAATCGTCAAACGCTTCGTCAGAAAATGATGCTGAGGCGTCGCTAACGCAGCTCATGCGACACCCGTTGTCCCTCGAATCAAAACTCCGCGAATCACGATCTCACGTCTCTTGTGAAGATGACAATTTGGACAGGACCCTTTCGGAATTCATCAGACTTCATTCAGCCTGACAGTTAAACAATCAGTCAATGATATCAGTCTCTGCATGCAACCATAGTCACTCTCTTGTAGAATCACATATGCACTTGCACGGAGGAAAACGCATGTCAGATATACCGCTAGTGCCAATCGGTCCCGTTGTGGCTATGAATTACTCGGTCTCACCCGAAAAACGCTTGGCTCTTTTTCGTTTTATGGAAGAAGCAATTCCGTTTTACGAAAAACCAGGTGGTATCAGAGTCAAACTTTATGAAAGTGCCGACGTACCAGGAACTTTTTTGGAACTCGTCGCATATGCTTCGCGGAAGATCTATGAACAGGATCAGTATCGAATCGAAAATGATCCAGAGTACCGCCGGGTGTTATCCGAGTGGCACAAATTTTTCGAAGGCGAATTGAAGATTTCGAGAATGCTTCCCGCGCTACCGGTGGATTTGAAGGTACCAGTGAACGACACTACTTTTGATGCCACTCCAGATGTTGAAACATCGTCAGTAGCTCGAGCCAATCCACCTAAATTCGGAAGAGGAAGGGGGGGTGATAGATTTCGCTAAGCGTGCACCGTAGCATCGCTAGTTGTCGGTTGTACTATCCGGCGGTACATCGCGATGAAGGTAGTAACTTATTGCAAGCGATACTAAGAACCACATCAGGCAGCATACCGCCAACACGCCGCCGGGTCCGTTCAAGAACTCAGATTGACTATGAACAATGGGTCTGAAAGCAAAGTAAAACGCATAACCGATGCCCGCCAAGCGGAAGAATGTGCGTTCCTGAGCTAGATTCTTTAGATGATACTCTCCGCACCAAATCCATCTTCGAAAAGCCACAAGGGCAAGATCGCCGGTTTTACCGAACGGAGTGATCAGTGGTAAGTAACACCAGAAAATCAGGGAAAAAGCCTCAGTGGCAAGTCCTCTGATCTCCGTCCCTCGCAGCTGTTCCGGCAGCAGACTGATTCCCTCCCAAAAACCGCAAACCAGAGTGCCCAAAATCACCCAGCAGAGATGGATTCCAACAATCAGGAGGAACTTAGAGAAATCGAGAGCAGCTCGATTGGCTTCTTTCATAGGTCGAGAAAATCCGTTCACGGTCTACATAATGCCCGTCACCATGCTATATATTTGAACGCTGAATTCCTATAGGAATTTCCCTGGTAGTTTATAGAATCAGTGACGCTTAATCCACAGAATTAACACGTTTGATGTGCCCGCTCTAAAGCAAAGCGAGTTCAAAAGGACGAGAACGATTTGGACCGGAGGATGAATATGAGTTTAGTTGGAGCTTCCCTCAACGATTTGGAAACCAGATTGAAAGAGATCGCTGGACTCAAGAGTTCAGTCTATCTCGAAGTAGAGGGTAATCTGGAGGAGGTGCAATTTACCGCTGACTCTTGCGGAAGATACATCAGGGCGTACATGATCGATGCGCCAGGGTCAGTAGGGTTCACGCACGCCGGTGTTGACAGCATTACTGAGGCATTGCGGCAAATTGTTGATTGGTTTTCCGATGCGAAGTTGCTTGTCGACACCATCGTAACTCAAACCACGCAAGACAGTGACGAGATCAGGAATGCAGTTCGCGGGGTATGGTGCGAAACATTCCCAAGCCAGATCAAGAACGACAATCTTTGCACCGAAGACCCGATGGAACATCGCAGGGATGCACTGGGCACGCGTTTTCGTCCACTCTTGCACGGTGGTGTTAAGGGGATTTCGAAGTGGAATAAGCTTCGTGGGCAGCACATGGTGAACTGGAGCCATTCAGATTTGTCATCGGCACATTTGAAAGGTGCAAATCTACGATCGCTCAATTGGCAAAATTCCCGATTCGACAATGCGCAGATGGAAGGTTGCAATCTCAGCGAAGCTAATGTTTCTAATGCTTCATTGCAAGGGGCGAACTTATCCAAAAGCAACCTTCAGGACTGCGAGGCTGAAAATGCAAATTTTGCTAATTCGGTGCTGGTCGGTGCCAACCTGTTAAGTGCTAACTTGAAGCAGGCGGATCTTACAAACTGCGACCTGAGAAAGGCAAGATTGGTTCAGTCGCTCCTGATGGGTGTAGACCTTTCTACATGCAAAATCGATGAGAAGACAAACTTCAGTGCTGCGAAATACGACGAAACGACTAAGCTGCCGCAAGAGTTTCCTCAATGGAGGCAACTCATTTGGCGAGGCCGCGGCTCGGATCCTTATAGAGAGATGATTGATGCTCTGCTTTCAAGTCCGGTGGAAGTCAAGTTTGAGGATTTCTTGCAATATCTGCAACTGAATTTCGATTTTTCGAAAGTTCAAAAAGCCATTTCAATGATGAAGAAAGAAAAGTTTCAACTTTTCGCCGAGGTCAGTAACGATAGTGTAGTGGCCGTGATCAAAAGTCAAACGGATCCAGATCTTGTTTACGCGAGCTTACTTGATAAAGATGGTGTCTTCAGTTGTTGCACGCAAAATCTGAAAGTATGCGGTGGTCTGAAGGGCTCAATGTGCAAGCATCACCTGGTAATGCTGATGGGCTTGGTAAAGCACAAGGAACTGAACGCTAATGTTGCAACACAGTGGGCACTAAACACAATTGGGCAGAGCCAAAAGTTGAATAAAGATATAGCAACTCAGGTGTTCATCAAATACAAAGGTGTGCAAGTGGGAGAGATCGATTGGCGTCCAATCGAGACAATTCCAGAGGATTACTATTCGTTCTAGGCACAGTCACACTGACATTGCATCGACAAAAGAAACCGTCCGTGCCTCGGGAAGATTCCCCGGGCGCACAAACTAATCAAGGTAGGTTATTCGAGCTTTGGGCGTCTGAATTTGCAGGCGCGAAAGAAAAAATGGCATGACAAGGGGCTAAATTCTGCAACTGGGTGGTAATGAAAGTTATGGACCTTAACAAACTAGTACAGAGATCGGGGAGGCACACGTGAAGACCACTACTTTAATTGCCGGCATACTAGCCATATCGGCGGCCGGTGTTTTGAATCTGCCAAGCGAAGCTGCTCCAAAGCAGGCGGGCAAGACCCCTGTTGCGGCGAAGAAGTCAGAACTTCCTACGGTCTTGACGGGGTTTCCAACAAATCTCACCGTCCAAGTTTTGAGATGTATTCGGGCCAATGTGCCTGAATTTGGCACCAACAATGTGGTGGTGTTGCAATATCGCATAAAGAAGGTAGGCGCAGATACCGGTAAGGTGCAGTTCTTTGGAGACGCTAGATTCAATGCTATAGATGTGAAATCAAAAGACCCCGTTCTGGCATCTTCCTTTGAACCAATTCGTGGTGCCGGACATCAAGAGAGTACCTACTCTGATGACGTTGACACCACCGATTGGAAAGTTGGTCAGACCGGTGACGGCTATGTGTGGTTCAAAATTCCTGATCGTGTTACTTCTATAGATGTTTTCTTTCCTAAGACAAGTCCTGTGAGAGTACCAATCGAAGTGCCAAAGTCCTGAAAACCTCACTGGTGTTACCTGAACTAATCTGAACTTCTTATGCCACCGAACTTGTGTTTGGTGGCATTTTTGATAAACGGCAGTGCGGAGTTGCGTGTCCCAATGTGCCGCAATTTGCAGGCACAAGGCTGCGGTCAAGCTGGCTTGAACCGATAATTTCTTGATTGTAGATAAAGACCCGATATTCTCGATCGAGTGGAAAGCCGTCGTGTGATCGGCTGTGGCGGAGTCGAACAAGTTCTCTGACGATCACCCTGGAGCGAGTCCAATCGCGAATCTCGCAACTCGCGAACGAGTCGTTGTTATGGTCATGTTACACACGAGTCCTACCTCTTAGACAGAGCTGATTTGGCAACGCAAAAGGAGACTAGCCCATGATCAATGAAATGGAATCGACAGATTTTGACGCTCAGGCAAACGGGGTGACTGAAGGTAGCTTCTCCATTCGCAAATAAATTGCACCCGAGTTGGCCGATGATTGTGATCTACGATCTCAACTCCCTAACCGGATGATTGCAGGTCAGCTGCAGTTAGGATGAGATTGCCCTGGTCTACTTTGCTACCGCTATTACTTAAGCTTTTAGTGACGCTGGTCACCGTAGCTCCATGACTGCGCAGTGACCTAATGCAGTTGTGAAACCGCGTTGTGAACACTATGATCATTCTCAGAGCGTGACGTGCGGGGAGCATCTTACAGGCGGATTGCCAAAGACAATCTATCTGCTGAGGTGTTCCCCTGCGCACTAAATATTACATAAGCGCTTGTTGTGAGTCGGATTTGTAAACCATCCAATGGTTTCTCCTATGGCTCAATCAATGTAGATAGTCGCTGACAGGCAGTCTATCTGGTTTAAATATTGCGCTCAAGAATCGCGCACGCGTTTCATCTGCGTATGAATGTAATTTTTGGTGTGCAGCGTGAGTTTACATCAGTGCATTTTTAATGCAGACTCTCACCTCAGCGTGCGGCTCATACCGTAACACTAAGGAAAGCTTCGACTGACTGTCGAAGAAGTCGTAGCGTTGCTCAGGAAAGCAGGTCTTTTCGGGTACCAGTTCAACTGGTATCGCACAGGGTTAGGCGCCCGGGGACATGCTGTTTTACTCACGACATTCTGATTTTAGTATTTTTGGAATTCTAGCATTAGGTTTTGTTCGGTTACCATGGTCGGCCAGGTGAGGATAAAGGAATATATGATTGATGTGAACGTAGATCCAGTGCAGGAAAATTCGGAAACCGAATTCGCTCAGACCGGTATTCCTCCTGAGCATGAACATGGCGATGCCGAATTTCAATGGCACCCCGAACATCCGGTCAGCGTTTGTGCCACCCCGGAGGGACTTTGCCTGATGATGTTGGGCGTGGGTTTTCCGCTTTTTGTAATCGCATCGGCATCAGTGGTAAATTTTGAGGGCATTTGGCGACTTGCTTTACTACGCCCGTTCGAAACGCTGGTAGAAGCAGCGGCGCTCCTGTCCATTCCTGCGGGAAACTATGCCGTGTGGGGGGCGCTATGCTACAAAGACAGTAAACATCCGATTAGAAACGGGCTCCTAAATGGTTTTGCTCTTGGTACAGCCTGTTCTATTCTGGTGGTGACGTGTGCTGCTCTAATTCTCGGGTATCCGCTGATCGGGGCAGATCAAATTAACCACTTTTTGTCTTTCAGCATTTTAGCTGGAATTAGCGCATTGTCCGCAATCATCAGTCTGTGTCTGGCAGACAAGGCGAGGCGATCGAAGGAAACCGTCATGGCGCGAGTTCGCACTGTGGGCTATTCGGTGGCAGGAGTGCTGCTGTCGGTACTTGCTCTTGGGGGAAGCGAGGCTCGGCCAACTCTTCTTCGGGTCTCGGAGACATTGGCGGTATCGGACAATGTGCAGGAGCAGGCGAAGGGATTAAAGCTCTTGAGAGACCTGAACCCTGAGAAAGACATTCGATTGAACTGCGCTGATCCCCGAACCGCCGGAGTGGCGGGGCTATTCTTGCGATTGCCCCAAGGCGCGCAGCAGCAGCTCTATTTTGCTGCCACCGGCAAACCATTTCGCGATCGCAAGACTACCAATATGGCATTGATGTCAAACGACTATCTGCGCCGCCATGTGGTGGGTCCTACCGTAGAGGGTCTCTCACTTGTGCGCTCTGCAATTCATGGAAATGTGCATTCTGACACTCTCAGTGCTTCAATGGATTGGACTTTCGTTTTCAAAAACAAGGGCTACAATGCAGCTGAGGCTCGAGCTGAAATTGCACTCCCTGATGGAGCTATCTTGTCTGGTCTCACGTTGTGGATCAACGGCGAGCCGAGAAAGGCTATCTTTGGTGCGACTGACAAAGTTAAGGGTTCCTACAATTGGGTGGACGTCAGTCATCAGGACCCCGCACTCTTAACTGATCTTGGGCGCGGACGCTACCTGTTGCAATGTTCTCCAGTGCCGGAACAGGGTGAATTGAAGGTCTCTGTTAAGATTACGGAGCCGCTCAAGTTAGATGGACCGGAAGATCTTTCGATGGCACTGCCGCGGTTTATCGATAACAATTTTGCCGTTTCCGGTCAACACAGTCTGAGGTTACGATCGACTCAAAGAGTATCCTTAACGCTCAATGGCAACACTAGCTCTGCCACTCCCGATGGTGACGCGCTTCTTGCCTCGCCATTGAAAGATGATGATCTCACCGCATCTTCCTTTGCCATTCGGGTACACGATGGTCTGCGTCGCGGTGCCGTTGCGGTGGCAGATCCAACCAATCCTAAGGATTTCATCATAGAACAAATCAAGGAGGTACAGGCCGCATCCCCGAGGCGTCTTGTCGTTGTGGTAGACGGTTCTAAGGCTGTCAGCGGGCATGTAGAAGGAATAAAAAATGCATTGGCTCGTCTTCCGGAACAGATTGATACTAAGATTTTGATTGCCAGCGATGACGGCGAGCCTAAGTTATTTCCGCTCGAGGAAGGCCTTAAGAGATTGCGAACCGTGTCGTTTAATGGAGGACGAGATAATCTCGAAGCGTTGGTAAAGGCGGCTGAATTTGCCGGAGAAGGCAAAGGCGGAGCTGTGCTCTGGATACATGGACCACAGCCGGGCTTCAATGACGAGATGTACATCATGGCACCGTATGCAGCGGCACCGAAGTTCTTCGAATTGGCTCTGGATGACTGCTGGACCGACGCCAATGAGCTCTTTAGAAACCATCGCGAAATCGGACCCTTCACCGCGATTGTTCGAAATGCCAATGTGCAAGATGATCTGGCTCACTTCTTTCAGCGCTGGCAGCCTGGTGCTAAAGAACTCTCCGTTGAGTTAGTGCATAGCAAGGGCGCTCCAACATGTCCTGTAGTTACCGGACCCCAGGGCGAAGAACTCGGTGTTTTGCTGGCATACAGCGATTCGGCCCGGTTGATAAAACAGGGCAAAACCAATGCAGCTGCCGAAATTGCCGTCGCTCGGGGATTGGTTACACCTGTAACTGGAGCGGTGGTTCTAGAACGTCAAAATCAAGGAAAAGTGGGCTTGCAAACGACTGCGCCTAGTGGCACCGCATTTGATGCGCCACTACTGGGCGGTGGAACAAATGGTACGATCTCAGCGCAAGGATCAGGCGTGATTATGGGGATTAACACTGCTGGAACGGTGCGAGTTAACAATCTGGCGAATCTCGAGGCTCTCTGCAATCTGCTGGCCAACGGCGGCGAACTAATTGGTCTGGGGCTGGGAGCCTTCAATATAATCCTCGGTGCACTCGGTCGTCCCTGGGGCTTTCTGCGAATTAGTGCAGGGAAGCGAATTGTAGTGGGCCTCTGCACAATTCTGGTTGGACTTTGTATTCCCGGCTCAATCAATTGGCTGATCGCATCAGCACGAGACGCCAACATGTTTGACTAGCAAGAACAGAGTTGTCGGCCGCTCGTTGGATCAGCCGGTTATAGAAGCACTGAGTGTCATCAAACGCTATCTTGGATCAGACGTCAAATATTTTCCAGAAGTAGTACCCATTGATGGGGTTGTTTCTCCAACCTGGCAAAAATCAGTAATTGAGAA
>JAKFUT010000104.1 GCA_021732565.1 Candidatus Obscuribacterales bacterium | reverse complement strand
AGGGCTTAGTACCTGATGAGGATGCGTCATCCTATGCAGCGGCGAATCATTGAGAGAAATCGGAACCGGCTCACCCTTCGGGGGGCCCGGAAAGTGGTTCTTTCTGGTCTAGCCATGGCGGGCGGAAGTATACGATTCCCGAATCGAAATCATTGTTCTTAATCCAATAGCGATTTCGACACTGGTATTTCCACAAGCGGAATGCCGGCTCCAATATTTCTGGCCCCGTATTTTCTGCATCATGCATGCATGGCCACAACAGGTAACAGGCTACCTCATCGCACTTCGTCAAATAAATGGCCCAGTTGTAGAGTAATCCGTAATGGTCCAGGTTTGACGGAAAGTCCTCCAGTAACACCTGAATGCCTTCATAGAGTGCTATGAATAGTGGGTTCTCGGCTGGTATTGGAATTTCTGGTGCAGCAAGTACCACATCGTAATCGCGCTTGAGGAAGTTTATTTCGTTCTCGTTGTAATCTTCCTCAGGAACGAGCGGTCCGACGAGTCGCAGATGGTTGCGCACGAGCTCGGCAATGGTGTCGCTGGTGCAAAGATCATCCCCGCCGGGGAGGCGATATCCAAATCCTGGAACGACATCCGCTTTCTCTTCAAGCTGCACCAATCGTTTCCGTATTTCTTTTCCTTCCGGAAATACAGACCAGGCATCCTCCAGGTCTTCCGGTTTGATATTGTCAAAGAAAAAATAGTGGTAACTTTCTTGGTCAATCAGGTCGATTTGCTTTCGCTCTTCTTCGTTGTCGACATTTCTTTTCAAAATTTGTTCGAGTTTCTGGATCTGCGGAGAGCGGATCTTTCTTCTCTTTGTGTTCTTTTTCATATCGGCTCTTTGGCTCTGAATATCTATGTTCGCAGCGGACGGCTTAACTCCTGCTCCTGTTTGATTTCCGTCGCCTGATCTCTCACTTGCAATAGCTGCGCAGCTATGCTGATAGCAATTTCTGCGGGGTCATTGCTGCCAATCGGTAACCCCATCGGGCAAAAGAAGGTGCCGGCAAGGTCCGCAGGAAGCCCCGCTTGGGCAATATCTTGTTTTAAACGAGCCTTTTTCGCATCGCTACCAATTACACCAAGGTAGGGAAATGTTCTGCTTCTCAAAATCTCCATCAATATGGGGCTATCAGTGGTATGCCCCATGGTGATCAGTAGGACCGAGGCATCGGTCGGAATACTCCTAACAACTAATGGCATATCGTTTTCCAGATACTTTTTCAATTTCGGTGAATCAGGTAGTTTGGCGAGCCATTCCTCTCTCGGGTCATAACATGTGATGCTGCACTGTAAGTGAACCAGTAAATTTATCAGGGCATTTGACACATGTCCTGCGCCGAATACAACAATTTGCCATGTCTTCGCTAAATGTCGCTCGAAGTAGAGCTTAACCATGCCACCGCATGTCATACCAACGTCTTTGCTCAAACTCCAATTAACAAAATGTGTGCTTTGGGAGTGTCCTTGCTGCTCAAGAAGTCGTAACGCCTCGTCGATGGCTTTCTTCTCTAGCTTGCCACCGCCAACGGTGCCATAATGCCAGCCGCTCTCCGTTACCAGCATCTTGGTTCCCGTTTCGCCCGGCACACTGCCGACGCTATCAACGACGATCACTGATACAAACGGCGTTTTAGATGCTAGCAATTCGTTGAGCTTAAGGTAATAGTCTGTCACTGTTCCAGGTGTCACGGGGAGGTGTTTGACTTCTTTCTCTGGCTAGCTTCCAGGCCGGCCGCCCGAGGCTAAGCTAACTAGCCGCATTTTATTATACGGGTACTTCTAATGGCAGGGCCTCTTCCTTCGGGCTCTCGTCGCCCGGCGCAGGCGATGATGATAAACCTGCCAGGGTCTTACGGCTGCGATTACCGGGCAGATCTCTGTCAATCTCGGCCAGGCGCATTACTACTTCTTCGTTCGTGGCGGGCAAGTTGAGTTCTGGAATTCGTTCTGTTCCTGCGGCATGCCGCAGAGCATTCTTGACTGCTACCCACACTGATATTCCAAGCAGTAGCGGTGGTTCTCCCACAGCTTTGCTTCCCTTCACGTTTACGGCACAGGGGCGATCTAGCCAACTGACGTTGAGCACTGGCGGCGTGTCTTGAATGTTCGGTATCTTATAGGTGGTCGGTGAATGGCTCAACAGCAAACCGTCTTCGTCATATCGAAGATCCTCGGTGGTCACCCAGCCAAGTCCTTGCACGAATCCGCCGATAATCTGTCCGCGTGCAATTCCCGGATTAATGGGTGTGCCGATGTCCATCAATATATCGGCACGGTCAACCTTTGTTTCTCCGGTAAATCGATCTATCGTCACTTCGCAGACCGCACCGCCCGTGGTGAAATAGAGAAACGGGTTACCCGATGCGACCTTTTCGGGACCAGCCTCCCATGTAAAGTCGATGCCATCAGTGGCATAGAAGCCTCTTTCGCCCATGCTGACTCGTTCGAGATAGCCCTTCCGCACCAATTCTTTGAAGGTCATCCGGGTGCCGGGTCTGCGATAATCGTAGACCTCATTGTTCTCAAAAACAATTGTTGTCGGAGAAGGCAACATGTCTATTTCGCGTGACGCCAGGTGGCTCGCCGCAACAGGCGCTAAACGTTGTTTTATAGCTTTGCATGCGTTTAGGGCGGCGTTGCCGTTTAGATCCGTGGCGCTAGATGCTGCAGTGGCAGATGTATTGTTGTTTTTCTCAGTGGAAGTGGCCATCACAATCACATCTTCCGCATCAATATCAAATTCGCCAGCTACCAATTGTTTGATGTTTGTATTAACGCCCTGTCCCATTTCCGTGGCGCCAGTGGACACTTGCACCGTTCCATCGAGGTAGATATTGACGAGGGCATTACCCTGATTCAAAAATTTGGTATTGAACGATATCCCGAATTTGACCAGGCTGATCCCCAAGCCTTTCAAATGTGTAAGAGACTCAGAATTAAATCGTTGAATCTCTTCTTGACGTTGGCGGTAGTCTGATGATTGTTCCAGCTGTTCCACTATTTCAGGCAGGCTATTCTCCTGAATGAACTGACCATATGGAGTCACATTGCGGTCTTTCGTGCCGTAGAGATTGAGCTTTCTGATCTCCAGTGAATCTTTGTTGAGGTACGCAGCAATTTCTTCAATAATGTTTTCGATGGTGGCCACACCCTGCGGCCCGCCAAACCCTCTAAACGCCGTATTAGGTGGAAAATGCGTCTTGCATACCGTGCCTGACACTTCGATATGAGGGATAAAATATGCATTGTCGGAATGGCACATTGCCCGCGCCATTACAGCTGAAGAAAGGTCGTTGGCAGCTCCGCCGTCGGAGAACAACTCTATGCGCAACGCTGAGATGCGACCGTCTGACGAGAACGCAACTTTGTAGTCATTTTGAAAAGGGTGACGCTTACCCGTTACTTGCATATCATGATCTTTGTTGTACACGATGCGGGTGGCGCGCTTTGTCTTTAGTGCTACGAGAGCCGCCATGGCTGCAGGATGCGCTCCTTGCGATTCTTTGCCTCCGAATCCGCCGCCCATTCGTTTGGTGATACAAACAACCTGGCTCATTTTTAGACCGAGCAGATGTGCCACCACGTCTTGTATCTCAGATGGAGCCTGGGTTGATGAATGAATTACCAATTGATCGCATTCACCCGGGTAAACAATGGCGGCTTGCGATTCCAGATAAAAGTGATCTTGTCCCTCATTGCGAAACGTTCCTTCGATAACATGCTCTGCTTCAAGAAATGCTTCTACGGGGCTTCCTCTCTTGATTCTCCGGACCGGGCCGATAAAAGACTGACACGCTTTAGCCTCGTCGATGGTCAAAATTGCGTCGAGTTTCTCATAATCTACCTTAATTGCCTTCTTCGCTTTCTTGATGGCCGCCGCATTCTCTGCTGCAATGATTACGAGGGGCTGCCCCATGAACTCGATTTCTTCTTCCACAAGCAGGACCTCATCAGCGGTGATGGGGCCAAACATGTTGTGTCCCGGAATGTCCTTATAGGTGTAGAGACCGACTATGCCAGCCACCTGCCATGCAGCGCTGAGGTCGACGTTCTTTACTCGTGCATGGGATACCGGCACGTAATAGAAATCGACGAGCAGCTCTCCTCTCATCGGGGGAATGTCGTCAATGTAAATGGATTCGCCTGACACGTGCCCCTGAGCAGAATCGTGCGGCAGATTTTTTCCTACGGCAGACATGCTGGCTCCCTCCGGCTTTGTCGGGTCTCATGGAAGAACTTGAGAAGAATATTGCGTGCCAGCTGATTGCGAAACTCCTTCGAGCCTCGCACATCTGATATTGGAGTTATTTCTGCGATAGCTACTTCGCCGGCTTTGCTAAAGGTTTCAATGGAGAAGGGTTTGCCCTGCAGGAATTCTTCAGTTCGATACATTCGCAGAATGACCGGTCCGACTCCGCCGTAGCAAACTGCTGCTTTGGCGATTGTGTTCCCTTCAAGGGAGATACGAAGAGCGGCAGTGAAGCTGGAAATGTCTAGATGCTTTCTCTTTGATACCTTGTAGAGCTTTACCAGATCGGTTGCTACAGGTAGAGGGATAAGAATGCGCGTAATAATTTCGTCTGACTTCAAATCGAACTGCTTATAGCCGGTATAGAACTTGGTTATGCAAACTCGCCGAGTGCCACCACTGCCGGTGAGCTCCAGCTCGGCGTCCATGATAAACAAAAATGGAGGTGTATCTGCAATGGGAGAAGCGTTGGCAATGTTGCCAGAAAGAGTTCCGGCATTGCGAATTTGGGGTGAACCGAATAACCAGAGTAAATGGTGCAATTCGGGAACATTGTCTCTGGCAAACTCTTCCAGCTTTGTTAGAGTTGCCGTGCCGCCGACCAACAATGTTTTACCGGCTTCGTCCAGAACAATATCGCGTTGTCCTTCCAACCGGCAAAAGCTCATCATGATTGCCGGATCGTAATCTCGTTTATTCATGTTTACGCAGACGTCCGTGCCGCCCGATATGATGATAGCGCTGCTGTTGGCAGCTTTGAATCGAACCGCCTGTTCCACTGTGAGTGGAATATAGACGCGCTTGTTCCCGGCGGATAGCTCTACTTCCTGAGACGTTGCCGCGGTGAGTTCTTTGCGAATTGGTTCTGACGGGTAGAGTTCTCGAAGTGATTTTATATTTTCAGTTGCCACTTCCAGCCCGGATTCAATGATCGATACATATCCCGTACATCGGCAAAGATTTCCTGTGAGTGCATCTTTAATTTCTTTGATGCATGCTGGTTGCTTGCCATCGAACAGACCGCACATCGCCACCACGAACCCCGGAGTGCAATATCCGCACTGAGCGCCGTGACAAGCAACCATGGCGTCCTGAACCGGATTCAATCTACCCTGGTCTTTCAAACCCTCAATGGTAATGATGTGTAAGCCGTCTACCTGGTACAGCATCTGAATGCAAGAATTGACAGTGCGGTAGGTAATGTCGTCTCCTTGTACCTCACCGAGCAATATGCTGCAGGCGCCGCAGTCGCCTTCTTCGCAAACGACTTTTGTGCCAGTTGCTCCGACCACATAACGCAGGTAAGAAGACAGAGGCAGGAAAACATGCTCCCCCGTTACTTTGTGTTCTCTCCCGTTGACGTAGAAAAGTAAGTAGTCTCTCATTTCCCTGCAGCTCTTTAGGAAGATAGCCAATTATTCTGCATATCATAGGCCATCATCCTGTATATGTGCATGGTCCGCACCGTTTTCTGCGGAATTCATTTTGCACGTACCGCACAGTCTGGTTCAGAAAGCTCGTCCCCCTGGACCTCATGACTTTCCACGCTCAGCGGTACAATTTTGGACTCATCGGTGGAGAGACTCTGCTCGTTGAATCAGCAGGGCGGCCTTCTCAACGAAGTCATGAGTCTCCAGAGCGGTTGCTGCAGTGGTTAGCATGCTGGCTGCTTCGCTTTTACGACCCGTTTGTTCCAGCAGAGAAGCATAATCTTCCGCCGCGAGCACATATGAATGAACGGTCTCTCGGTCCGCGGTGCTTGCCAGCAGTTGTCGATAAATCAGCAATGCCTTCTTATGCCGAACCTCGGCGTCGTCATACCGCTCGTCGCAGCTACAGAGCGTTGCCATATAAGCGAAACATTGTGCTTGCGCTCCAGGTTTGCCTTCGAACAGCTCTAACAATGAACGAACAAAATCGAGGATTCGTTCACCGAACCGGTAAGCATGGAAGGAATAGGTAAACTGGAAAAGCAAGTTTATGATTGGTTCTGGAATCAACGTCAACGCAAAAAATGTGGCAGCCCACGAAAGAATCGAGATGATTGCAATTGCGACGAAAATTTCCATCCATCTAGACCCGAATCATGTGTTTGTGCCTCAAAGAACATCCTCGGTTCCAGCCCACTCATCTCCCCTGAATACATAAAAAGTATTGCCGACTGTTGTGTTGAAGTCGGGGATTTAACTCCGAGCCAGCGTATTGGCGGGTATTACCTTCTCGGCTGCCAGCGCTTCAATATCTTTGTTGGAATACCCCATGTGAGACAACATCTCAGCGCTGCTTTCGGCAATGTCGAACCGTGCAGCGGTTCGTTCGCCATATCGTTGTTCAAATGGAAGCGGTGCACGAAGCTGTGGCAGTTCTCCGAGCACCGGATGCGTCAGAGTGTGAAACAAGTTGCGTTCGCGCACGGGCAAGTACTGTATCGCTTCTTCCATGGTATTCACTGGAGACACGCAGCAGTCCGCCTCGGAAAAGATCTCCATCCATTGCGCCAGGGTCTTCTCTGCAAATATCTTGTCGAGCTCTTCACGGATCTTTTGTTGTGGTCCAAAGGGAAGCATATTTTTCCACTCGGGATGGTGCAGCTTATCGCAGAACGTTTCCCAGAATTGAGGCTCTAGTGGTGCGGCCGCGACATAGCGCCCATCGGCGCATCTAAATACATTATAGTTCGCGATGTCCGCTCTATGCACAGGGTCGGCTTCCACAGGCATCTTCTTAAAGTAGGCTTGGGCTGCCCCGGCTAGAGACTGCATGTAAATGGTGCTGTCGAACATGCTCACGTCGAGGTGCCTGCCCTTGCCAGTGTGGTTGCGCTGCAGCACGCCACTGACCACCGAAAGAGCGGCAAAAAGTGCAGTGGTGAAATCTGTTAGCAGTGTGCCGGGAATCTGGGGGCGCCCTTCTTCGTTTCGTGATAGCCAAAGTGTTCCGGTTTCTGCCTGCAAGTTGAGGTCGTGTCCGGGGCGCTGTGCCCACGCGCTTTCCTGACCGTAGCTCGATATCGACAGGTATACCATTTGGGGATTAATGGCGTGAAGTTTTCCATATCCCAGTCCGAGTCTTCCCATTACTCCCGGACGAAAGTTTTCCACAAGCACATCGGCATCTTTGGCAAGCTTGTGTACGATTTCGACGCCTTTCTGATTTTTTAGATTGAGCGCCAATCGTTTTTCATCTCGATGGACGCACCAGTAGTAAAGGCTTTCTCCCTTTACAATTGGTGGCAAGAATTTAACGAGTCCCGGCTGCACTCGCTCGACTCTGGTTACTTCGGCACCAAGGTCCCGAAGTAGCGCAGACGTCAGCTCGCCTGGCAACAGGTGTGAAAAGTCCAGAACTTTTATGTCCTTGAGAGGCAATGTCATAGGTAGCATGCTCGATAACCGACAAGCGACGATGTTACCATGGCAGTAAAGCTGTCTCATGCCGGCAAGGTGAACCTGAAGTGAGTCGGCTGGTCCAGTGTTTAAGCTGCTTTCGAGCGGAGAAGCAAAAGATCGATCGGTCGAAAACGCAAGGTTCGGGGTGTTTGAGTGATTCGGCGTGATAAGCAACTCTCAATATTGTTTTGTGAATTGCCCGCATACTTGGTGGCAAGTGTTTGCGGTAGCCTGTTAAGCAGGTATGGCCGGGGAAAGTTCGAAAAGCTCGATTGGTCCCGACAACTCTCTTCCTTCTTGTCAGTCTTCGCTGGCGAAACTGAAGCGCTGCTGAACCGATATCGGTACCGATATCGGTTCAGCCCCCCACCGGGATTGTTCTTGGGAACGTTAACAACCTTAGTACTGCTCACGATCATGTTGTTCTCTAATGCGGCTGCTACACTGGCGCAAGAGGAAGCCCCGCAGCCGGAGCAAGACGTGGTTAAGACCGCCTCAAGCGACCTTAGACTGGAGTTCGGAGGAATTGCCCGAACCTATCGTCTTTATGTGCCTCCTAGCTACAACAACGCCAAGGTCGTTCCGCTACTGGTTTTGCTGCATGGCGGAGGAACCGATGGACGTAATATGGTGCGGTTCACCGGTTTCAATCGCATCGCAGACGATGAGGGAATGATAGTAGTCATGCCGGATGGTGTAGACAGGCATTGGAATGATGGTCGCGAACAGACTGGCTACAGGGCGCATGATCAGAAAGTTGATGATGTCGGGTTTATCTCTGCACTGATTGAGTTACTCTCTAAGGAGTTCAAAATTGACAACCGCAGGGTGTACGTAGCTGGTATATCGAATGGCGGAATGATGTCGTACCGATTGGGATTGGAGCTTGCTGACAAAATCGCTGCGATAGCGCCAGTGGTGGCATCCGTACCCGAGCCGGTAAGCAAGAAGAAATGGGATGGGCGACCTGTTCCAGCCGTTATTATTAATGGCACCGAAGATCCCCTGGTATCATGGGATGGAGGAGAGGTGCGAATCTTGAGGCGAACAGCCGGTCGTGTGCTGTCTGTTCCCGATGCTGTGCGCTTCTGGACCGAACACAATCATTGCGTTGCGAAGCCTCGCGTCACCATATTGCCCGATAACGATCCCGGCGACGGCATGCAAGTGATAAAGACGGAATACATTGCTGAGAGCAGCGGAGCCGATGTAACCTTCTACGCCGTGGAAGGCGGCGGGCATACCTGGCACGGTCCTCGTCCTTTTGTGCAATATTTACCGCCTTCTAGAATCGGCAGAGCGTGCAAAGATTTTGACGCCACCGAGGCCATCTGGGAGTTCTTCGTGAAACATCCCATGGCCGCTAATCGTCGAGGGCAAGGACAAAGCGGCAGATAAGAGTAGAAATGATTAAGCAACGGATGGCAGGTTTGAGATGGACCAAGAGTGCCGGTCTAAAGGAATTGCGAACGGAGTCGGCAGCACGGAGAACGACATCTTAGAGTGACTCAGCGAAGCTGACGTAAATGTAGGCAAATCGAGAAAAGGCGTTTGGAGAGCAAGTAATTCAATGAGCACCGGCATCGAAATAGTCCCCGATGAACCTACTGTGAAAACAGCGGGAAAGGGCGAAATTCTCTCTTGGGCAATGTATGACTTTGCCAACTCAGCTTATACGACAGTTGTAGCCACTACAATGTTCAACCCCTACTTCGTTAAAGTAGTGGCGGCGGAGGGTTCCGGGCTGCAGCCCGGGCAGGGAACGCTATTGCTCACAACGGGTATTTGTATTTCAAGTTTGCTTATAGTAATGACTGCTCCAGTGATTGGCACCATAGGTGATGCCCTGGCATGTAAGAAAAAACTGCTGCTCATTACCACCTTGCTTTGTGTGGTGACCACTGCATTGTTGCACCAGATAGGACCGGGCGCGTATGTTGCTGGCATCGCATTGTTGATTGTTTCAAACTTTGCCTTCGGTACCGGCGAGAATCTCATTGCTGCTTTCTTGCCTGAGTTAGCCTCTAAAGAGGATATGGGCAAAGTCTCTGCTTTCGGCTGGGCCATCGGGTATATTGGCGGTTTGTCGACGCTGGCGCTGTGCTTGTGGTACGTAACGGGGGCTCTGAAGCAAGGCCTTCATGCAAAGGACTTTGTACCTGTGACCATGCTGATTACCGCAGCATTTTACGCAATCGGCGCCCTGCCCACGTTCTTGTTCGTTAAAGAACGAGCAATTGCCGAGAAGGAATCGCTCGGGGCTAACTTCGCCGAGATTGCGTCCGTAGGTTTTAAGCGGATCGCACAAACTGTTGAGCAGGCTCGGCATTACAGAGATTTGTTTCGATTCCTCATAACGCTGTTGGTCTATAGTTGCGGCACTGCGACCGTGGTGGGTCTTGCATCAGTTTATGCACAGCAAGCAATGGGCTTCACAGAGCAGGATTCTGTGAAGCTAATCTTCGTGGTCAATGTTACTGCCGCTCTGGGTGCTTTCGGTATCGGTTTTGTTCAGGACAAGCTGGGCTCCGTGCGCACGCTGATGATTGCACTTTGTATGTGGTCTGTTGCCACGACTACTGCTTACTTTTGCACGAGCGTCACAGTGTTTTGGGTGATTGCAAATTTGATCGGATTGGCCATGGGCGCAAGTGGCTCTGCGGGACGAGCTCTGGTAGGTTTGTTTTCGCCGCCGGGCCGATCGGGTGAATTCTTCGGACTGTGGGGATTGGCGGGAAAATTAGCTGCGGCAATTGGTCCTTTGACGTTCGGGCTGGTTACCTGTGTCACGGGCAACAACTATCGTCTGGCGTTGTTGTCGACAACGATATTTTTTGTGGTCGGGCTCATTCTTCTTGTCACCGTTAATGAGAAGCGAGGACGAGAAGCAGCGATAACAGTGCATCCCGTAGCCGGTTTAGACGTGTAGACATTGGGTACCCGGATGCACGGCCACGTCTGATTGGCTCTTGCATCATGTCTGTGGATAAGAACGTGAAGGTTTTCTCAAGGCGTATTGTCTGGTTTGTGGATTGATCTTGGCTTGACGAAGGGGGCTTCAACGATTCGGATAGCAGCCAACACGCGATCGCATCAGTAGCCATGAAAAACAAGTCACTTCTTCCTTCGGAAATTCGGCAGTCTGTGGCATATATGTGTTTCAATGCAATGTGTGGAGGCAATTTTATGAAGAAGCTGTTCATTGCTCTTTGCACGTTCGTATGCAACCTTGGTGCTTTAACCGTACCGGGAGCGGCCTCGCCGACTCGCGAGGTAGCTTCGCTGCAGAGTGCCTCGATCGCTCCGGAGAAGGAGCGTTCGATCAAAGGGTGGGAAATAGTTCAGGACAATCCGCACACTGGCGAGTGGCATGTCTTCCTTTGCAATCTTGGAATGGCGGCGACAAATAAGAAATTGGGATGCACTTTGGTGACGCGAGGTCCCGAGTGGAATGTCTTTATGTACAACGACAAAACCAAAGTCTGTTTCTCTTCCACTTTGGCAAAATGGAAGGGGCTGCCAGGCGCTATGACGAAAACCGGTCAAACCTACGGTCCTGCGAGCTTTAGCGATAAACCGCCTCAAAAGATCAAGGACATGGTATTCCTCGATCACAAGGCAGTTCTTTATCGTACTGATAGTTTTGTCACATCGGGCTTGAAGAAGGTTGAGTTTGCAGTTACCCCCGATGTGAAAGTGCCAATAGAGCTTCGCCAGGTGTTTGGAAAGCTGTACGGCGTTAGGACCTCACGGATTGGAGGGTTACCGCTCAAGGTCGCCTACATTGACGAAAATGGCAAAGCAAGCTCTGTGTTTGAAACGAGGAAGATAGACTGGCTCGACATTCCCCTGAAAACCTTTAGCGCTCCAGCCGACTACAAGAAAGTGGATACTGAAATTGCCGTCTTGATTGACAAAAAGGGAGGCGATGAGATGGAGCGCATTCTGAAAGATCTTGGAACTGAGGACGAAGGCAAAGACCTCGAGAAATTGTTGGATGAAAAGCCTCAAACAATTGCTAGAAAAGATAGCGACGAATCGAAAAAAGATAATCGCGATGAGTCCGCAGCAGTTTCGCCGACAAAAACTGTGACTGAAGAGACCGGTGGGGGCGACATCATCCTGGGCTTGATAATTCCGCTGGCCGGTGTGCTTATTGGGTGTGGTGCTCTCGGTGGTGCGGCGTACCTTTATTTGAAGAGAAAATCCTGATCCCTATTGCGATCGCGACGGCACCCCAAAATGAACGAGCCATTGCTCAAGCGAGTGTTTTCGCCATCGGCGCGAAATTTCTTTGCCGGAAATTCAGTGATCATGGAACGCATTGAACTCAAGCAGAGTGCAATGGCGATTCGCCACCACATTTTGCAACGAGGACACAGATCCATTCCCCGGGCTGCAATAATGATCGTGGGAAGGCTGAATGCGACAAAATTTCGAACGACAAGTTTGCGATTCTCAGGTTCTTCCGCTGGCAGGTTTCCCGTCATGAGAGAACGATAATGCGATTGCTCATATGCCTGGATGAGTCGAGTGCATCAACGCAGGCGATTGAATTTCTCGCGCATTCCGGCCTGGTGAAAGACAGTTCTATACGAGCGTTGCATGTTGTCGATAAGAACCATGGTTCTGCTGACGCACCACATTTCTTTCAATTTGCTGAGCAAAATTTACGTGCGCTCTGCCAGTCTGTTACGGTTGACAGCGCTATTGAAACCGGCGATGTGGCCCATTGCATACTGAATACCGCAGCGTCTTGGAAAGCCGATCTTATCCTTCTCGGCACAAGTGAGGGCACTGGTATTGCCCGCTTGTTACTCGGCAGTGTGAGCCAGGTTGTAGCAGAACATGCGAGCTGCCCTGTTCTAGTCGGGCGCGCGCGGACGGCCGATGTTGCGAAGAATGTACTTGTGGCGGCGGATGATTCAGAGTGTTCAGCGGGGGCTCTAGAATGGCTTTCGGAGCAGTCTTGGGCGCCAGAGAAAAATATTTTGGTGCTTTCTGTGGTTCATCCTCTTCCTGCGTCTTACGGATTCGTTGATAGTGTATCTCGAGCCTCTGAAATGCTCTTGCAGCAGCAATATGAGGAGTTAACTCGCACTCATGTGATCGAGCACTGGTGCAAGAAATTGGCAGGAGAACTCGGGCGAAATCGAGTTCCTCATTTGATCGCTGTAGGCGATCCGTCGGACACCATCGCTAAGGCCGCTGACGCATGGCCATGCGGGCTTTTAGTAGTAGGTTCTCATGGTCGCTCAGGTATAGCGAAAGTGTTGCTTGGAAGTGTCTCACAGAAAGTAGCAGTGAAATCGAGTTGCGCCGTGGCGATTGTCCGTGGTCGAAAGTCCACACGCTTTGACACCGCCGAGGCGTTGGCAGAATCCGCCGAGCTGAAAAAGTTGCTCGCGGAAAAGCCTCAGTCTGCCAATGTGACCACTTCGATAGTCGGTACGGATTTCAACGGCTTGTTTTATTGCTGATGGTTCTATTGCTGAAGCCCCGGCAATCAGAGCCTTTCGCTTATTTTTGCCGATGGTGTCGTCTTAGCTTGTTCTAACATACTGTAAGTTCACTTACTTATTTCACTATGTTGAACAGCAACGAACTTTTCCTGAAGTCGAGAACCAATTGGATTTCGTGTATAGAGCCCGAATGTTGACCCGATAATCGCAGAGAAAAGACTTCTCTGGAAGCGTGGCCACTTTGAACAGGGTTCCGCCTGACATTAACATTCAGTCATTCCACTGGCGAAAACCATTGAATTTCATTATCTTGCGCAATTATGCCCGTAATTGCGATGGATAATGAGAGGGAGAGATAGCCGTATTCGGAGATCAGCAAACAGTGAGCGATATGTGGAAGCAATTCATAGACGAAGCATTTGAGGCATACTCCAGCGGAAGAGTTCCGGAAGCTGAAGTTCAATTCAAGGCGGCACTTGAGGAGGCTGAGAAGTTCGGAGAAGACGACCTTCGGTTGGCGCTTACATTGAACAATCTGGCGGCTATGTACCATGAGCAGGGGAAATTCACGATGGCCGAACCGTTATACATACGGTCCTTGGACATCAAGACAAGAGTCCTTGGCGACTGTCATTCAGATGTTGCCTTGAATCACCACAATCTTGCCGTTTTGTACAGCGCACGGCGCATGTATCCGGTAGCCGAGAAGCACTACAAAATTACGCTTGAAATGAAAGAGAAATTGTACGGCTCTCATCATCAAGAGTTGCTGAGTACGCTCGGTTATTTCGCGCAACTGATGAAAGTGCAGAATCGACTTGTTGATCGACAGTTGATTGAATCTCGTATCAAGGAAATTAACGAGCAACTGAAGCCAGCTGCGGTAGCCGCAGAGGCTTGAATTATGGACCGCAGAGGCCAAAGTTAATATGCTGGTAGCATTAGGGAACATCCAGCATGGTGTTAGTCACTTGCGAGGTGAGCCGTGAGCGAATCAGTATTGCTGGAAACGCATAGGGGCGCGCTTAATCTGCACGTTTGCAAGGATGGCAGCGTAGATAACGATGAATGGATTCGTATCTATGAGGCTTCATTTCCAGACGATGAACGGCAGTCGATTGACGAGATGAAGTTTTGCCTATCGGAAGGCTCCATGGAGCTTGACGAAACGAGGGATGAAACCGGCCGTATTTTATGTATGACGGTCACGGAGATTTTTCGTCCGAGGCACAATCACCTTCCTTTTTTGTTAGCTTGTTATACCGCCGTAGAGCCTGATTATCGAGGTTTAGGGATCGGCAGTGTTCACAGGACAAAGCTTGACGAACTGCTCAAGGCTGAATACCCGCGTTATACGGGGATATTCAGCGAAATTGAATCGACGAGAGTGGAAGGGTTGACACCCGAGGCGATGGATATTCGTCAACGGCGAAAGCGATTCTTCCTTAAGCTTGGTTTGCAGCCTTTGCCCGTGGATTACTATTTCCCGAGCACCACTACTGGTGCGGCGCCGCTCGCCGGCGAGCTGCTTTGGGTTCCGTTCCATGACAAATCCGACCTTTCTCAGGATGACCTTTGTGATGTTTTGGAACGCATTTACATAGATGGCTACGGCTTACGCGCAGACGATCCATTTATCGCTAAGATGTTGCTGCAATTTCAGCGCAGTGAAGTAGGTTAGCCGCGATCGCAAGCGTTGATCCGGGTATCAAACTCAAACAACCTGTCGAGTTATCTGGGCGAACCTGTACCTGTCAGAACGCGATCGTTCTCCGGCATGCTGGAATTCTCTTCAGCATGCAGGGCATCGCCTTTGACGATGGCGATAGTGGAAATGGAAGCAGCTGCATTGACCTTCTCGACCACCGGCGTTTCGGCATTCTGCCGATTATCGAGGCGAGCCAACTGCGCAGGTGTCACATCGTTGAGGCGCTGCACCAGACCGCACGCCTTGAGTAGACGAAGCAACTCCCACGATAGATCGAATTCGTGTGGCTGAACGCCAGCACGTGCTGCAGCAGGAAACGCATGGTGATTATTGTGCCAGCCTTCGCCAAAGGCGAATAACCCGAGCCACCATACATTGACGCTATCATCCGTGGTGGCGTAGGTTCTGTATCCCAATTTTGGAATATGACAAACATAATTGAGGATCAACGGTAACTGGAAAAATGTTACTCCGGCAAGCAGGCCTACCAGGGCGACCTTCCAACCGAATATCGGAATCAACGCCGCTCGACCTAAGACGGCTATACCGAAAAAGGTAAGCCATTGTGCTCGAACCCAATCACCATCTTGTTCAAGAAAGCGATAAATCGGATCTTTGAATAGATCAGGGCACTGGGTGTGCGGGTCCATGTGCGCTGGATAGTTTGGTTTCAAGAACCATCCATAATCCCAAAATCGAAAGCCGTGTTTGGGCGAGTGCGAATCGAGTGGCTGATCAGAAAACTTATGATGCGAGCGGTGTATGGTAGTCCACCAAATCGGGGAGCCCTGAAAGCCCAGAATGGCACCAAGTACAAAGAAATACTCAACTAGCTTATTGCAAGTAAAAGAGCGATGTGACAATCCGCGGTGGTAGCCGACTGCTACGCTCATACCGTGCCAAACGAACAAAATGACAAAGAGAGAAACTAATCCGAGCAGTTCAAGCATCGTTGTTACCTGGGCAGAAGGGCAGGCTAGGCTCTTTCCTATCTATTGAAACGGCGACAGTGTCAGAGCAGCATCTGGACTAGTAATCATTCCATGGACTGAACGCAGCGGCTGGGTAATTTCGGATAAATTATCAAAACTACTTGATTGCTCTGATTGCTTGCCAGAACGGACTTGAAGGAATTGTCATGGACGGGCGAAGCTGGCGGATAAAAGTTGTGATTGACTTTCGTAGAGAGTTGGCTGCATCAGATTTTCAGCTTATAGAGTCTACTTTGCGTGACCTCCAAAATACCGTCGCTTCGTGCCATGCACCCTTACTGTAAGAACCAATTAACTTCTTATTACTGCTAGATCGGGGTCAGCAGAAGCAATTCCCCAAAATTCGGCGGTTTCCGGCAGTTTTCAGTAACGTGAATCAAGCCGTTGTGAGTCATGCTGAATGTTGGGTGCATTTGTGAACTATACTTCAATTGTGAAAATATAAAGAGAAAGTGATCGAGTGGTCAGATTTGGAACTACGTTGGTGTTGTCCTCGTCGCAGCGTCTCCTTGCCGGCTTGAGAAAACGCTCAAGACGCTGAGGCATGCGCGTTCAGATCACACACTAACTCAGCCAGACCGTGAACAGCATGAGAGTTTCTGACGAAGTTCGCAAAGCCGGGCGAAAGTTTGTGCGCGCAAAACTTGCTCTCTGAGCTGATGAAGTGTCCCTCAGAGTTTGAACTGGTCGGGTGCAAAAAACGTGACGCTCTTCCCTGGTCTTTAGAGTGACCGTACATAGGATTGCAGGCGAACGAATCGGACGCAAGTGCATGCCGAGGAGGAGCGGTTATCTATCGAGGCTCTGGACCCGGTGTTGGAGCTGGAATCGGGATTGTGCTTTTGTACGGCGTTGCAATGAAATCTACGGACGGTCGATGCTGATTTGACTGTGGAAACAAACCCATGAACTGTGACACTTCCACGGGCAAGGTGGTTGTAACTTGCACTCCGATTTCTTGTAGCTCGTTCACTGATACTGGATAATCTTGCGTCCAGCGACCGGAGGTAAAGTATTGGGCAATAGTCTCTGCTTTCTCTTCATCTACTTTCAGCTTCAGCATCGATTTGAGTGCGGCCTTCGTTTGACTGGTCGCCTTTCTTGCTTGATCGAGCAATATCAGGGTATCGTCGTCTAATTCGTCGGTTCCTTTTCGCTCGGCCACGGCAATTACCGAAGCTGCGGGATAGCCACCAACCCGGGGATCCAGGGCTCCCAGCACTGCATCTGCGCACATTACCAATTCATTGGCGCTAAGTGCAATGAGAGCTCCGCCGGCCATTGCATAATGAGGTACGAAGACCGTCACCTTGGCCTTGTGCCGGCAAAGTGCCCTCGCTATCTGCTCTGCGGCCAGCGATACCCCTCCGGGTGTGTGGAGAACAATATCGAGGGGAACATCTTCTGCTGTAAGCCGGATCGCCCGCAGTACCGCCTCTGAATCTTCGATGTCCATATATTGAAGAACCGGCATCCCCATGATGTTCACCGTTTCGTTCCGGTGAATGAGCGCAATCACTCTGCTTTCACGAGTCTTTTCCAACTTCCTTAGCCAGTTTTGCCGAGCCGCTGAGAGCATGCTTTGCCGCACCACCGGTTGGAGAAGAAGCAATGCCAGCCATCCCCACATTAGGTTCGTTAACAGTGTTCCCAACGTTTCCCAATGCATATTAATCTCCGTCCGCACACGGGTATGAAAACCGTCAGGTTGAGAACCCCGCCCAAAACTGTTCCCGGGTTCAGTTGGAAGCTGCCAATTGTAGCGCATATCGACAAATCCAAGTCTGTGACGGCCTGTTATAGCGGGCACATCCTTGTCGTTCTCCCTGCCAATTGCACATTTTCGTCGCTCGCACCGGGAACTGTTAGTGCCTGGTCAAGCGTCTGAATACTAGCAAGTAGAGAGCTGGCTATATCCGGCATCTGATTGTAAGCTATACTCCTCGGCTCCGTCTCCTGTTACCACAGCGGGGTGGTTTAATGTTTCCGTTACAAGATTCCGCCCCATCGCGAACAGTCCCATTCGTCACGTGGCTGATTATCGGGCTTAATGTGCTTGTCTTCCTTGTGGAGGCGACATTATCAGAGACTGAACTAAATGACTTCATTCAGCAATTCGGGGTAGTACCACTACGGTTTATTGCCGATTTTGGACTCGACCAGCTTCTGACGATATACTCCGCCATGTTTTTGCACGGAGGATGGATTCATTTAATTAGCAACATGTGGGCCTTCTTTATTTTTGGTGACAACGTCGAAGATCGAATGGGGCATGGCAATTTCTTGATCTTCTACTTCTTCTGCGGCACCGTCGCAGCCATCGGACAAATTTTGATGTCGCTAACTTCCAATATTCCGATGGTTGGTGCCAGCGGGGCGCTTGCAGGTGTTTTGGGCGCTTATATTTTGATGTTTCCGCATGCAAGAATTATTACCCTCGTGCCACTCTTTTTCATTCTGCCGTGGTTCATTGAAATTCCTGCGGTTATCTATCTCGGTATCTGGTTCTTGACTCAGTGTTTTACCGGGCTCGGTGCCTTGGAATCATCTCCTCTGGCTGCAGAGGCTGGTGTTGCCTGGTGGGCGCACATTGCCGGATTCATAGCTGGTGCTATTCTAGTTAAGGCGTTCGAGCAACGCCCGAAGAGGCGGGAAATGTTGGCAGATGAATTTTACCCCTGGTAAGAACAGCACGAATGCAGCACGCTCTTCGGTCTGGATAGACAACACTCGACTACACGCGGTTCACTGTACCTCGTAACTGTGGTGAAGGCGTCGATGCTCACGACAGCGATGTGTTCTTGTCGGTCGGCCCGAATAGTTCTCGAGACTATGATTTTGCGACAGTTTGTAATTATTGTTGATGCAAGAAGGCTTCTTCTCTGAGGTCTGATTATGCAAACACATCAAGTGAAGCTGGCTGTTTGACCATGTATTAGGTATGAACGCATGGCGCATTCGAGATCACAAGGTGAACCTTATGACTCAAACTGCGGGTGGTATTCGGATTCGTCACTCATATGGAAGGTCCAGGCAACCGCAGCGCGGGCCGTGTACGTGAGTGGTGGCACTCGTAGAAAGTAATGTTTATATGTACCATCTGGTTCTGGCGTTGAGTTCTTTACCTTCACCATCATCGGAGCCTCGTCATAACCATGCAATTCGTGCTTCTCCAGCCGGTAGAGTTCCCCATACTTGTCCTGGTGAATCAATTTCATGCCGGAGTGCGCAAGGTAGCGAGACTCGCCATAAATCTCGATCATCACTCGCTTGATCTCGACGTTCTTTTCGTTTGAGATGCGGTCAAGGGTAATGGCTGGCTTATCTTCAATCAACTCGGCTTCAATCAAGATACCCCGCCAGGAATAGGCACAATAGCTGTCTCTCCATACGATTGTCGGTCCACTGTCATTGTGTGGGCTGCCATTGTGGTCATATTGGAGTGCAAGTGGTTTTCTACATGCAAATGCAAGAGAGTTGGTGAAGTAGTATCCCGCACCCGCTTCCGCCAGATTTGCCCAGCAATCTATTTCACGCTCCATATCTATTTCTCGAGACTTGTATAGTTCGGGATGAACCATGCGGCATGCCAATGCAAACGGAAGCCAACTGGCAGCGAAAGGGAACCATGTTATGTGGATTTCATTAAGACGGTATCGCAATACATCAAGAGTACTTGAGCGGCGAAGCGCAAGTTGTTTTCGCACACCCCTGAAACACTTTTGCAACCAGCTTCCTGTGAACCACCACTGGACGACCTCTCGTCGATTTTCGAAGTCCACCGAATGGGATGGCGCTTTTGTAGGCATGATCAATTGGGCGGGCGTCGGCGGGCGCAGCGGCGACTGAAGCATCCAATCATTCATTCGCCTTGACTGATTTGCCAGACTTTCGCACGAGTCTTCAATTCGCTTTACGACATTCGCGATTTCAGCCGGAAATTCTTCCTGTGATAGATCAAGTACCCTCAGAAACAATTGGTGGGAATTCATTGCGGCGTCCCAGCCCCTAACCAGCAGCAGCAACCAGAAACCCGAATACATTAATGGAGACAGTGCAAAATATAATGCAATCCGCCACCAGGACGGTATTTTGATTTTGAAATGGGCTTGGGCGGCCACTAGTGTTGCCAGCCCTAATGCTCCATCCTGTGACTTCTCAGTGACTATGGCATTAATACCTGTCCGGCGATAAGCTGCCCTCATCCAGGCTTCCAGTCCATTTGCGGGAGGCCCTATTGGTATGGAATCAATTGGCAGACTCTTACGGGTCAGCCAATTTTGGAGGCTGCTCTGCAGTTTCTCCAGGAACGCATTTATGACTGTCTGGTCGACGCTTCGCCATTCTCGGGAGAGCAACGGCAGTATCGGTTGTATGTCTTTATCGACCAGGCGAGGCCACTCAATTTGCCATTGTTGCTCCCATTCCGCGCTTTCCACGATGTGTTTCTTCATTCGAGCGCAAACGCCGCGCCAGGTCTTCCCCTGAAGAATGGTAGTCATCACCACTGGCACCGTCACCATTTGGTATGGGCTATCGCACCAGACCACCTGCTGCGGAGGTTTTTTCCCCGCGTTCGTGTAGAGGTGAGCTATGGCTTGTTCGCCCAGCTCTTCATTTGTCGGACCAGCATATCGAGTGAGTTGATCCCACCTTGCCACCTGCCCGGCGATCACTTCTTCCAGCGTGTTCATGTGCAATCTCTCCCCAATTTGCATCGAGATTGGCCCGCTTTGCGATGGACTTCAGGGGCCTGCTCATTCAGGTTTGCGGGGTATCTGACTGACGCAGCAACACATCGCCCTGTCTGTATTGTCTCTCTTCGTTGCTGCATCTACTCACTCTGCCCAAAATCCGTCGTGTCATCTGTAACTTCAGAATGAACACTACGGAAGAATCTTGTCAAACTTATAACTGGCAACAGCCAGCATGACTGCCAACAGTAACTTTCTAGTCGAGTGGCGGGATAGAGGTCAGTGGCATTTCGAGTAGATGTCGAATGTACCTGGCTCGCTCTCTTAGGGCTTTTGAATGATGCTTTTCCAGAGTCGAAAGCAGGACTGATTGCGACGGGTTAACAAAATCAGCTTTGCGAAACAGCATGTTTTCATCGCCTGCGCCAAATTTATGCCAGAGCTTGCGATCCTCAATTACCGCCAATAACGCGGTATCGATTATCCAGGACGAGAAGTTATCGATCTCCGAATCGAAATGTTCTTCGTCTCTGTGCGGGTGCTGATAATTAGGATGACCTTTCTCCATGCTCTTGTAACCGTTTAGCGCAGGCA
>JAKFUT010000357.1 GCA_021732565.1 Candidatus Obscuribacterales bacterium | reverse complement strand
AGCGGCCGGAGCTTCTTCGGATGCTTCTTCAGCAGCAGGAGATTCCTCTGCAGTTTCTTCAGCGGCCGGAGCTTCTTCGGATGCTTCTTCAGCAGCAGGAGATTCCTCTGCAGTTTCTTCAGCGGCGGGAGCTTCTTCGGATGCTTCTTCGGCAGCAGGAGATTCCTCTGCAGTTTCTTCAGCGGCAGGAGCTTCTTCGGATGCTTCTTCAGCAGCAGGAGATTCTTCTGCAGTTTCTTCAGCGGCCGGAGCTTCTTCGGATGCTTGTTCAGCAGCAGGAGATTCCTCTGCAGTTTCTTCAGCAGCCGGAGCTTCTTCAGATGCTTGTTCAGCAGCAGGAGATTCCTCTGCAGTTTCTTCAGCGGCCGGAGCTTCTTCGGATGCTTGTTCAGCAGCAGGAGATTCCTCTGCAGTTTCTTCAGCGGTCGGAGCTTCTTCGGATGCTTCTTCAGCAGCAGGAGATTCCTCTGCAGTTTCTTCAGCAGCAGGAGCGTCTCCAGATCCTTCTTCAGCGGCAGGAGCTTCCTCGCAAGTGGCTTCCGCGCTGCACTCAGCGGCAGGAGCTTCCTCGCAAGCGGCTTCCGCGCTGCATTCAGCGGCAGGAGCTTCCTCGCAAGCGGCTTCCGCGCTGCACTCAGCGGCAGGAGCTTCCTCGCAAGTGGCTTCCGCGCTGCACTCAGCGGCAGGAGCTTCTTCGCTAGCGGCTTCCGCGCTGCACTCAGCGGCAGGAGCTTCTTCGCTAGCGGCTTCCGCGCTGCACTCAGCGGCAGGAGCTTCTTCGCTAGTGGCTTCCGCGCTGCACTCAGCGGCAGGAGCTTCGTCGCCAGCGGCTTCAGCGCTGCACTCAGCGGCAGGAGCTTCGTCGCCAGCGGCTTCAGCGCTGCACTCAGCGGCAGGAGCTTCGTCGCCAGCGGCTTCAGCGCTGCACTCAGCAGCTGGTGCTTCGTCCGATGCAGCCTCAGCGCTGCACTCAGCAGCTGGTGCCTCATCGGCCGCAGCTTCAGGAGCTGGGTCGCTGGCGGCTTCCGCACAACACTCAGCGGCAGGCGCTTCTTCGCTGGCGGCTTCAGCACAGCATTCTGCAGAAGCGCTTTCTGAGTCTGAGGCAGCTTCTGAAGCCGCTTCTGCGGATTCTTCAGTTGCCACTTCGGCGCTTTCGCCACCCTCTTCGCTCTTCTCTTCTGAAGCTGACTCAGCAGCTGCTTCTACGGGTGCTGCCGCAGCTTCTTGTTCGCAACCTCCTTCCTTGTCCTCCTCGTTGCAAGCGGTTTCTTCCTCTTTCTTATCATCATCATCATCGGTCATTTGTCATACCTCCGGGCGCAAAAGGAAGGTCTCCCAAGAATGACGCTTGGAAGTCGCACGAAGTCAGACTCGTTCGATTTGGAACGTGCTGCGCTATGCCGCCTGCTCGCAGGCAAAACTCATTTAAGACCTTCTAATACCAGTATAAGCAAAAGTTGTGATGAGTAGATCGATTCGCGCAAATGATTTTGGTTAAAACTTGAAATAATTTTGGCACCACATGGGGTGGCGTAGTTCCATTGTTTAAACCACCGGTGGTCAGGTGCATGCTGCCGTAGAACCTACGACAAAACCGGGGTTTCCGGACGCGGCGCGATCACCGAAGGGAGCTATCGAAAAGTTCAGCGATGAAACGAACAGATTTCGTATGACCGATCGATATACTTGGACTTTGTGTTCGAAACTAAACCGGTTTGGATGGAACTTCCGCCCGAAGACGGCACGGACCCCCGGTTCAACGTCTAAGGTCGGACCGCAACCGATTAATCTCATCGGAAACGTGCAGGGCGACAGCGAGGCTACTAAGGATCAGCTGGCTTGCTTGCCGATCATTTGAACGTTCAAGCAACGTGCCAGCAGCAGCGACGGAATCCGCCAGTTGACCTACGTCTGCGCAGATATCTCCCAGCCGTGAAGAGACCAGGGAAGTGGAGTTTTGGTAGTACTTGGATTCGATGTCTATTTCGTTTACTCGACTGAGAAGCTCTGAAACTGCGATCTCCAATCGAGCATGCTCGCCTTTCAGCTGCGCAAGCCGCTCGAGCTTGCGCTTGTGAAAACGGCGTTGCAAGACAACTCCGGTCGAACCGACTAGAGCTACCGTTGCAGCAACGGGTATGATGATGAGCCACTCCGTCGTCACGACAATTCCGCAGAAGGAAACAGTATTATTCTAACCGTACATAATCCATGTACTGCCATCTGCACCGAAATAGAAGTCGGAAATCCGATTCGACTTCAGTTGGTCGGGCCGATTTCTTCAACGGCCGGACCAGTTTTGTCTTCGACGAAAAAATGCACCACCTATCAGAACCGGAAGCAGCATTTTGACGTTCGCGAATACCACTATATATGTTCCCATTATGATGACTTTCGTCTCGGGAAAATCAACGATTTATGATTCAATTTTCAATTCGCTTTGTCGTGGATCAAACGCTAAAATGTGTTCACAAATGTTCTGCAAGAGTGGCAGTAGGTCTTAGTTCTATCTCGTTCTCCACGCTCAAATTGAGTGCCCGGACTATGTGTTGCACTGGTAATTCACAAAAATGCCACACACCATTTTGTAAGCTGAGATGTTTATAGAATTTCCGATTGGTCGTACGTTGTTTAAAGCAGCGACTGCTTGCTAGATACACGTAAAGCGATTCATATATAAGGATACGGATTGCCAAATTTTGCAGGCCACCGACCGCACCCGTCAGCCAGTTGCCTTGCTAACCCTTAATTGTCTTAACCTTTTCTTAAGAAGTGACTTCTTCTGGTCATCATCCGTCGTTTGTCGGTACCAAATTGAGAATAGTGTCATTGCGGCGATGGACGGTGGAAACTGGATGAGAAGGAACGACGAACTCGATAAGTCAGTAATGCAAGAACCAATCTGTCTTGCTTCGAAAAAGTGCGCTGGCCGGGACATCGAAAACTTCGAACCCGAATCTGGACGATGTGTACGTCAGTCACACCCGGTAGCAAATTACGGGAAATTCAAAATACAGTGCGGAGGTATAAGCGTCGCACTGTGACAGGATTTGAATCAGTATCGAAAATTTCCAGCTGGACTCTGAACTTCAGAGAGCCGCACAGATACTGCCAAGAAAAGAAATTGTGTCGAAAATTCTTACTGAGATCGTTTTGGAAGTTTACGGGAGCCGCACCTAGACTGGACATCGTACGACTGAAATCGAAACTGGGACTCAGACTCTTTGACGAACGTATGAAAGTCACACACAGACTGGGGGGAGCACAAAACGGGTTGGCAACTTCGCGCAATAAATTCGTTTTATGTGTACGAGAGCCGCGCTCAGACTGAAGAGTCGTGATGATTCGATGGGATTGAAAGCCTCTCGTGCAAGATCTGTGGAGACGGATCGCTGGTCGCACACCGACCGGAAGGAAGCGAAAGGCGGGACGATCCGAAAGTGTACGAGAGCCGCACTCAGACTGAAAGAGGTGGTGATTGAATCGAAGGCTGTTGAATATGTATTAGAACGGCACAGAGACTGGAGGAAGGTGAAACTCATTTCGAAAAGTCCGCAAAGAAATGATCCGAAAGTGTACGAGAGCCGCACTCAGACTGGAAGAGGTGGTGATTAAATCGAAGGCTGTGCTTGCAAGATCGTTGAATATGTATTAGAACGGCACAGAGACTGGAGGAAGGTGAAACTCATTTCGAAAAGTCCGCAAAGAAACGCTTCGAAAGTGTACGAGAGCCGCACTCAGACTGGAAGAGGTGGTGATTAAATCGAAGGCTGTGCTTGCAAGATCGTTGAATATGTATTAGAGCGGCACAGAGACTGGAGGAAGGTGAAACTCATTTCGAGAGTTCGCGCAAAGAAACGCTTCGAAAGTGTACGAGAGCCGCACTCAGACTGGAAGAGGTGGTGCTTGAATCGAAGGCTGTGCGTGCAAGATCGTTGAATATGTATTAGAGCGGCACAGAGACTGGAGGAAGGTGAAACTCATTTCGAGAGTTCGCGCAAAGAAACGCTTCCAAAGTGTACGAGAGCGCACCCAGACTGAAGTGGTGGTGATTGAATCGAAGGGTGCGTGCAAGATCGTTGAAGATGTATTAGAGCGGCACGGAGACTGGAGGAAGGTGAAACTCATTTCGAGAGTTCGCGCAAAGAAACGTGTTCCGAATCGTACAAAATAGCACAGAGACTGGATGTCGTGATGATTGAGTACTCAGCGGGCGAGATTTTTGAAAATGTATCAAAGCCACAGAAACTGGTCAAAGTTGACGCCAACTCGTTTGCCGGAACACAGTCACACTAAACTGCAAGACTGAGTAGTCTAGTTCAGATATTCGGATTTGAATTAACTATTTTAAATGGGACGCCGCGATAGGCGGAGCGAACGATGTGTTGCTAACCCGACGTGTTTTCAACTTCATCTCGTCCACCAGGTTTGTCATTTGTTTGACAAGTATGGACGTATCTTCTTGGGAATGATTTCGCTCAACAATTTCTGTCAATTGGCGAAGGGTCAATTCCAGAGCATCGAAACTGTGCGACATAGGCCCCCCCCTGTTCCTTCGTACAAACCGGATTATCTCGAAGCGCATCAGCGGCGATGAGATAGCTCAAGCATTCGAAAGGTATCCAGCTAACCCTGATGGCAAGAGTCTAACACAGCTTAGGCTGCTCTCAAAATAGATTTGCGACAATCTTTGCGGAAGATGCTTGTCAAGCGGGGCTCTAGCCCTGCATGTGTAGGCCTTCTTTATTCTGGCGAATCTGATGGGCGGTGCTGATCTCTTTGAGTTGACTGGCCAGATCTGTGGCTGCACGCGGTTTACCTTCTCCCAGCATCGCTTTATGCATCGTTCTTAGTTTTTCCTCATCTGTAAGCAGCTGCAGCAATTCTGTCTTAAGAGCGTCTGCCAGAGTGGGTGACTGCGAAAGCATAATGGCGGATCCCTTGCTTGCCATGTAGCGTGCGTTATGAGTTTGATGATCTGCCGCAGCGAATGGATAAGGAATGAAAATTGCAGGAGTGCCCATGACTGATAATTCGGAAATTGTCATCGCTCCGGCTCGGCAGATTGTCAGATCAGAAACTGCGTACGGCACTGACAAATCGTCGAAGTAATCTCGTAAGAAATATCGGGTGTTGTTCAAACAAATTGGATCAATTTGCTCTTTGCATTCATATATATTCTTCTCCCCCACTTGGTGAATAATCTGTACTGGTGGGTCCAGTTTTAGAAGGTCTGGCAATATTCGAATTATTGCTTCATTGATAGCTCGTGCACCCTGAGATCCACCAGTAATCAAAATGGTCTTGAGATCTGAACGCAGTCCGAGTACCGCGCATGCGGCATCTCGTTTCATGGGGTTCAAGAAGCTCTTGGCGACAGGGTTTCCATTAACGACGATTCGTCCGCTCTTTGGCTTGAGGCGGTCGTAAGCACCGTGCATGCCGCAGGAGACGAGATTCGCCCTTCCGGACAGCAGTCTATTCACAAGGCCGGGGTGCGCATCGGGTTCGTGAATGGCAAATGGAATCCCCAGCAGCGATGAAGCAATCAGAGCAGGAGCCGATGCGTACCCACCGGTTCCCAGTACAACAGTCGGCCTGAAATCTAAGAGTGTTCGTCGGACTTCAATGACCGCAGCCGTCAACTGGAAGGGCCACGCAAAGAACCGGCCGGACAACTTTCTTGGCATTCCAGAGACATCCACACCAACAAAATCAAGCGATCTTGCCCTGGCCAATTTCTCTTCCAGATGACCACGCGCTCCTATATAAAGGATGGACTCGAGATCAGGATCTTCTTTGAATTGCTCAGCCATGGCCAGCGCAGGATAAATGTGCCCGCCAGTCCCGCCGCCTGTAAGTGCCAATCGATGTTGGACCATGAAGTGCCTCAGGGTCTCCTCTCAGGCAATGATTCGTCCTCTTCCAATTGTCCGCGATCGCGGGAGATGGAAAGTAAGATGCCTACCATGGTCAATGTGATTACCATCGATGTTCCGCCGTAACTTATAAACGGCAATGTGATTCCCGTTACAGGCAGTAGCCCGGTGCACACCATTATATTTACCAGTGCCTGCAGCAGAACCTGACTGGTGATGCCGATGGCCAGGAACCGACCGAACAACGTCTTTGCCTGTAGAGCAATTTTGAAACCATAATAGGCAAACACTCCAAACATGCCCAGAATGACAAGGCAGCCGATCAGTCCAAATTCTTCGGCTATTACAGCAAAAATAAAGTCAGCATGCTGTACGGGAAGGTAATAGAGCTTCTGAAGAGAATGCCCGAAACCCACTCCCCAAAGCCCTCCGGAGCCTATGGCCAGCTGCGCCTGAATGATGTTCCAGCCTTCTCTTTGCGGGTTGAGATAAGGATTCAGCCAACTTTGAATGCGGGCCATTTGATACGGTGTTTTCTCGATGTGGTGCCAGACTAGAAAGCCGCCTATGCCCAGAGAGCTGAGAACCAACATAGTGTTGATTCCGCTCACGTACAACATCGAGAGCAATGTGCCCATGATCATCAATGTTGTGCCGAGGTCCGGCTGCTTCATCACGATTCCTGCCATTGCCGCAATAAAAGCAATTCGAACAAACACCCGAGGATGCCACCAGAAGTATTTCGACAGTCCTGAAGCCATCAATAAGATGGTGGCAACTTTGGCAAGTTCAGAAGGTTGAAACTGAATAGGGCCAAGAGGAATCCACCGAGAAGATCCCTTCGCCGTAACGGATAGATGTGGAACCAATGTGACTGCAAGGAGAACTACCGAAGCCACGGTGAGCGGCCATGCCAGGTTCTTAAGCTTGCGATAATCCAGCTTGCTCATAGTGAACATAAGGAACAAGCCAATTACGCAAGCGATTCCCTGCTTGCGTAAGTACGCAGTTGAATCCTGGTAGCTCGAAAGAGCTTCCGGCGCGGATGCACTAAAAACTGCCATGAGTCCGAAACAGCACATGGAAATTACCAGCGTTATCAGCCCGCGATTAGGCAGGCCTCTAAACTCCTGGCCAGGTGGCGGTTCCGTTTGCCCCTTTTGAGGGTTAGCGGGAGTTTGCCATCTTTTCGCTTCTGGTTCGGACAAGATTCTTGAAGACACGCCCCCGCTCCTCAAAGTCCTTGAACATATCAAAACTGGCGCATGCCGGAGATAGAACCACAGGTCCTCTTCCCAGCGTCACCGCGAGATCCAGGGCTTCCTCCAGACTGCCCGTCAGGTGAATATTACGATAATTGGCTTCGGTGAAAGCTCGATTGAATCGCTCTTTCGCTTCGCCCAAAAGAATTACATCGCTGGCATGCTTCTTCACGCAATCAACAAGTTCTGTCAGTGATGTGTGCTTGTCTTTGCCGCCGGCAATCAATACGATCTTCTGATTGCTGAAGGCCTCAAGAGCTTTAATCGTGGAATTTGGATTCGTTCCCTTTGAGTCGTTGTAGTATTTGACGCCATCGATTGACGCAACATACTCCAAGCGGTGCTCAAGACCGGGGAAGGTTTTCAAGCCCTGAATAATCTTGTCTGTATCAATATTCAGAACCGCTGCCACAGAGACGGCTGCCAGCGCGTTTTCCAGATTGTGTTTGCCAATGATCTTCAGATCATCTTGATGGCACAGAACTCTGGTTCGTCCATCAATTCTGTACATCAGGAATCCTTCTTGCATGAAGGCGCACTGCGTTGAATACTCATCAAGATCGCTGCGTGTACTGAAAGCGAAGATTTGAGCATCAGGACGAAATTCGCAAACTATTGGATCGTCTTCATTCAGCACCGCAAATTTGTCGGTCTGGTGATTGGCGAACAATTTTTGCTTAGCCTCAGTGTATCGATCGAGGTTCCCATGCCACTCTATGTGATCCGGAGTGAGATTCAGCCATACCCCGACTTGTGGTGCAAGTTGTTTGCAGTAATGAAGCTGATATGAACTCACTTCGACCACCAGATAATCAGGGTTTTTCTGCAATTCGTCTAAGATGGGAACGCCGAAGTTACCACAGGATGGAGCCTTGAATCCCGCTGTAGTAAGAATGTGGCTTACCAATGCGCAGGTGGTCGACTTTCCGTTTGTGCCCGTGATGCCGATGAAAGGAATCTTCGTTTCGCGAAAGGCCAATTCAACGTCTGAGATAAGGTCTTTTCCTGCTTCTTCAAGTTTCTGTATGACGTCTGTCGACGGCGATATTCCGGGACTAACCACCACCATATTGGCAAAAGACATGGCAGCTTCAGAGTGTCCGCCGGTCTCGACCTGGACGCCCAGCTTCTTTAGCCTTTCGGCCTCATCGCGCTTATTCTCATCCCCCTCAGAACTTTCCGACAGCAAGACGTTTGCGCCGCGCTGTACTAAGTATTCCGCCGCAGAAACTCCGCTTCTTCCCAAGCCGAGTACGAGAATCTTTTCGCCTGTCCAATCTGCCAAGGTTATCTCCAAAGGTAGCGCGTCTCGTGCGTATTCTAACAGGTGGCTTGACAGGCGGGCATTTCAATTTTTTTCAACGAGCGTTTGTGCCATCTTTGTATATGCATTGAATGTCGGCTGTATAAGAAACCGCTGCTGTCCTTGATTCCTTAGAGCAACTTCAGCTAACTCTTTGTGAAAACCTGCTGCAAAAAATTGAGATCCAGGAGTATCGGTTTAGACTCGGGTAGACAGATCCTATTCTTGATGATTCCGGCCTCACATGTGGCTTAAGCCTCATTGCAAAGAAAAGGGTGAGCTTGGGCTCACCCTTCATGAATAACATCGTACAGTTGAAGTTAGCCGCCTTTCTTCGCTTTCTCTTCCAGCTTGAATGCTTTTTCTTCATCCTTTGTGATTCGCTTCTGAAGCTTCTCCAATTCCTTAGGCGGCAGGTCGGGACGAAGCGATTGATACGCTTTGAGTTGAACTACTGCTTCCCGAAGATCTTTCGCCCCTTCTGCCGGTGTTGGGCGCGATAGCTTTTCCAGTGTGTCAGCAAGACCCAGCCTTGTGTCCGCTACGCGTGGATTTTGATAAATAGCTGAGTGATACTTGTCCACTGCGCTATTTAACTGTTTTTTCTTTGCAAGATCCGAAGCCAGAGTATTGTCTTGCCGAGCGCCTTCTCGTGCTTTTCTTACCAGGTCCATACCGCGTCTCGATCGTTCCTCGCCGCCAGCGAATGTGCCACCTTTCTTATAGGCGGCTTCTGCACTGTCGAGATCTTTGATCATCAAAGAAAGGTCGGCTACGGCGAAGGCTTGCTTTTGATCTTGGGCATTGCCGATCACCTGGTTCATTTGATCTTGCGATTCTTTGAATCGATTTTGGGCCAGCAATGCTTCAGCGTACGCAACTTTCTCGCCGTCGGTTTTAGGTGTACCAATGGAAGCAAGGTCAACTGTTTCGCCCGACATTGAGCGAATTTTGGCCATGGCGAGGCGCAGTTCCATATCGTTCGGATTGAGCTGAATCGCTTTTTCGATCTGGCGCTTAGCCGATTCAAAATCATTGGATACGAAGAATGCCCCGCCTGTTTCTTTAGCGGCCTTCAGGTAGTAAGCGCGGGTCAAACCCTTTGCGGCTGCTCCATCAGAAGGTTGGAGTTGCATGCATGTGTTGTACTCTTTTATGGCATCATCAAGCTTCTCGAGGGTGAGACTCTCGTCGCCGATGCGCTGGTGAATCGCTACGTTATCGGGTAGCTGCTCCAGTGAAGCGCGTAACTCGGAAAGCGAGAGTTCCAGATCGCCGCGTGTTTCGCGAATGTCTGCAATGTGCAAATAGGCGTCTGGATTTTCGGGTTTGATACTGATCGACTTTTGATACTCTTTAATAGCCGCGTTGTTGTTGCCCTGGGTTTGGTACGCCTCACCCATGGCCAGGTGTGCAGGGTGACTGTTCTGGTTTTGATAAAGCGCAGTGTTCAGTTCTTTGATTGCGGCGTCTGTCTGTCCTTCTTTCAAGAATGCTTTTCCCAGTCCGTAGTGTGCGGTGGAATTGGAAGGATTGAATTGAATTGCTTGTTTGAAGTCTGATTCGGCTTCGCTAGCGCTGCCCTGAGCGAGTTTTGTAAGACCCAAATAAGCGAGGGCTTCCGAATATTTAGGATCGCTCTTAATCGCTTCCTGGTATTCCTTTATGGCTTCGTCAAGTCTTCCTTGCTCTCGTAGCGACTGACCTAGCTGAAAATGCCCTTCCGGGGAATAGGGATCTTTCTGAAGCGCTTGCCTGCACTGGTTTTCTGCTTCCTTTAGCATCGAATCTCGTTGATTTCGAATGGTCACACTGGAAGATTGCAACCTGTTCATTAAAACGAGTGCTTTGCCCACATGCGCTACTGCGTTTGTCGGATCGATCTGCAGTGACTTATCAAAATTTTCATCTGCTGCATCAAGCTTAAACTGTTTTCCTAATGCCAAACCGTAGCCGGCAAAGGCAGCTGCGTTCTTGGTGTCTCTGTTCATTACTGCTTTGTATGCGTCAGCAGCTTTTGTCCAATCGCCTTTCGACATGAGGTCGTCGGCCTCAACAAGATCTCGCTGGACCTTTCCTTTGAGTCTGCCTGATTCGGCAATAAATCTGCCTTCGCGACCGGCTTCTGCTGAAGTTGCCAGTCCGAAAGAGGCCAACAGAACACCCATCAGGGCCATACTTTGTTTTCGAATCCGAATCATAGTGTTCCTCGGGGGTTACGGTTCATTTTCTTCGACATTATATCGGCATACAGAGACAATTCCGATTGAGGCAGTGAATTTTTGACTTGCCAATGAGTAGATGGGGGGTCATCAAGCGATCGGTCCTCGGGTTTGGCGGCGCCACTTGCGGGACAACACGGGTCTTTTTCTTTGTGAACTGTCTTTGCAAACCTTTCGAGGTGAAGAGTGATTTTTAGATGGTTGTAAATATGGCAAGCAGTGATAAGCACTCCTTATATAATGAACAGTGCTCAGAGCTAAAAGAGCACATGCTGCACCCGGGCCCGAGGTGCACTACACGTCACAGCTGCCTCGACAGTGAAAACGTGAAGCAGGCAAATGCCGAAGCATTTGTTACGGGCGACTGCACTGCCGACCAGAGACCATTCAGATACAAACTTCCGTTGCCTTTCTTTGCACGGACTTGCGGAATGAACTGAGTGGCGATCGTGATCAGTTAAGGGCGCCAAATAATAACAGGAGACAGCAATCGTGTCGGGTCATTCCAAGTGGGCTACTATCAAGCGAACCAAGGCCGTGGTTGATGCCAAAAAGGGTGTTGTCTACGCCAAGATGGCGAGGGAAATCATTGTTGCCGCTAAGTTAGGCGGTGGAGACCCGGCTGCCAATGTTCGCTTGCGGCAGGCGATAGATCGCGCCAAAGCAGAAGGGGTACCAAACGATAATATTCAGCGCGCTATTGAGAAGGGATCCGGAGGTGGTGCCGGTGATCAAATGGAAGAATTGACGTACGAGGGGTATGGACCTGGTGGCGTAGCGATTATGGTGAAGTGTGCTACCGATAATCGCAATCGAACCGCTGGTGATATTCGCAGCTATTTTTCCAAGTATGGTGGCAATCTCGGTGACAGCGGCTGTGTTGGATGGATGTTCAAGGAACGAGGAGAGATCTGGCTATCGAGACCGGTCACGCTCTCTGATGACGATGTAATGATGGCCGCGCTGGATGCCGGTGCTGATGATGTGGAAACAGATTCCGATGAATACATAGTGGTGACATGCAAACCTGCGGATCTTGATGCTGTTCAAGCCGGTCTCAAGCAAGCCGGGCTTGAGTGCGATTCTGCCGATGTGAACATGTCACCGCTCTCCACCGCGGAGATTGCTGATCGCGACGTGGCGAAGCAGTTGCTGAAGTTGCTTGATGTAATTGAGAATCACGATGATGTTCAGAAAGTTTTTGCGAATTTTGAAATGGAGCAGAGCTGGATGCAGGAGCTCCTTAATTGAAGCTCGTTGAGCGCGTCTGGCGCGAAACGAGCGGCTAGCACGGAGGAGTCGAGGAACGAGCCGACCGGAGTGCTTACAATTGAAGCTCGTTGAGCGCGTCTGGCGCGAAACGAGCGGGCTTATTTCATCCATTGGCATTTGATGTGCAAAACGTGATACCGAGGCTCGGTCCCCGGAAGCTCCGCGGACCGAGCCTCGGTCCCCGGAAGCTCCGCGGTCGTTCGGACAGCGCAAGGTAAAGCCCGGCAAATGCGGTAGCGATTATTTGAACTGTTGCCTCGCTCTGATTCGCGTTGCAACGAATCCCTTCGCTCAGCCTGGGCGGGTCAGTCCGGACTGAGCGAAGGTTGCGATTGTCACCATATGCGGTGCCTCACCGGCTGTGGTGCAACGGCCGCGTTCTGATCTATTCCAGCCTACGCTTGTAGTCTCTGCGTAGCAGAGGAGGTGCTGAGGCACGTGCGCTATCAGCAAAAAAGTGGCATTGAGCGGCTGATAATAGCCGCTTCTGGCGCGATCTGTGGTGGTAGCCATGATCGCCAGTTGACTCTAAATCACAACAAATTGCAAATTTTTGTTGCGGATTGACCGAGTACTCTTCAGGCTTGCTTTTCGCATATCTAAACGGAGTCTGGTACCGCATTTGGTGGATAGCCAAGAGATTGCTTGTACGAATCACATTCAGTAATTAGGAGACGTTTAAGCGAAGATTTACATCCCGTAACCCAAGTGGTAAAGGATCACGATCGTATATATCGCTTATATCTCGTTAATGAGTGGAAAGGGTTGGAGGGACACAGATGCCCTCTCTCCGTGCAACAGATGACCGATTTCGGCGCACTGTCAACCACTTGTTTGTTGAATATCTCTCATAAGACCCGGTGATATAGTGCCTCACCGGAAAATTGAAGTTGTCAGATGCTTTTTGACTGCAGTCTCGTCAATTTGGTACGTTTTCCGCCGACTTCGAGGTCCGTTCCTCAAGGCTCCTTACGAATGCTCTCAGTGACAAAAAGCTTTGTGAGTTTTTCTATCAGTAAGTCCCGAAAGAAGAAACCGAGAATGAGTAGCAAAAAAATCTACGGAATCTTTTCGTTATCCCTGTATCTCATGGTGAGTCTGTCTCAGACAGCGCTTGCTCGTGAGTCGGGTGCGGAAGTGGTGTCTAAGGTGTGGATGGAAAATGGCACCCAGCTTGCTGCCGTGACGATAAATGGCGATGAGGTCTACCGATTCAAAGCTGATGAAGACGCAGATGATGCGGCTGACGAAGCTGAAGACCTGGCCGTGCGGCTGCAAGAATTGCTGGACAAGAAGTTTGATCCTGGAATGTTGATGCCGGCTCGCGACGATGATCACGCCGTCGTGAAGCTAGACGGACAGACAGTGCTTTCCTTTGATCCGCTTGCCGGGCGCGATGACGGCAATCTGGACAAACGAAAGCAAAAATCGATTGTGTTTGAAGCGGGGCTGAAGCTAGTCAATCGCTTGCGTGAAATTCTTGGGGCGAGCACGCTTCCAACGAATTATCCGGATCTCGATGATCCTAACTCTGATCGGTCTCAACCGACATTCTCCGGGCAAGCCTCCTGGTATGGTGGCAAGTTCAATGGGCGCCGCACTTCAGATGGTCGTTTGTATGACCAGGAAGGAATGACAGCTGCTCATCGCACATTGCCTTTCGGCACAAAGTTGCTTGTGATGAATCGCAAGACGGGTCAGTCCTGCGTGGTTGAAGTGAACGATCGTGGGCCTTTCATTGACGGACGAGTGATTGATTTATCTCGCGGAGCCGCACGGCAATTGAGCATGCTTGGTAGCGGCGTTGCCACGGTGGACTGCCTGGTGCTTGAAGCGCAAGCGGAAGTTCAAACGCAAGCCCAAGCCCAGTAGAGAGAATTTTTGCCTTATTCCATACTCCGGATATACGAGAAGCAGCGCCTCTCGTGCCCGTGCAAGTGACCGCACACCCATTCTTGCTTCCCCCGGGACGCCAGCACTTCACGGGGCGACGTCAAGTGTCAAGTGCTTCAGGGAAATTTACCCGGACAGGCACCGTGCTACTGCATCTGTTAGAATGCTTCACTTCGTCTGGATGTGAGGGAAACGCTTGACTTCGAAGGCTCGGGTGCGAATTGCTCCCAGTCCCACAGGGCACTTGCATGTGGGTACTGCTCGTACGGCGCTGTACAACTATCTTTATGCCCGCAGGCATGAAGGTGTTTTCATTATGCGTCTTGAGGATACCGATGAAGTCCGGTCTGACGAGCACTTTACCGAAGATATTGTTGCCGGACTAAAGTGGCTCGGTCTAAATTGGGACGAAGGTCCGGATATCGGTGGTCCGTATCCGCCGTACACGCAGATGGAAAAAACCGATCACTACGAGCAAATCGCTCATAAGTTAATTTCGCAGGGAAAGGCGTATTTTTGCTATTCAACTCCGGAAGAACTCGAAGCCCTTCGCGAAGAGCAAAAGGCTAACGGAGCAGCGGTGCGCTACGACAATCGAGGGCGGCACCTATCCAGTGAGCAAGTCGAAAAATTTCGTTTGGAAGGTCGTGTTCCTGTTATTCGCTTTAAGGTTGAGGAAGAGCGAATCGTAAGCTGGCATGACGCCATTAAAGGTGAAATTCAGATTCACACGAATGATATCGGTGGCGACATGGTCATCGTTAAATCCAGTGGCATCGCGGTATACAACTTTGCCGTTGTGGTTGATGACGTCGATATGAAAATGACGCATGTAATTCGCGGCGAAGATCACATTCATAATACGGCCAAGCAGATCCTGCTTTATGAAGCCTTGGGCGAGACGCTGCCTGTGTTTGCACATGTGCCGCTCATGTTTGACATGGAGCGCCAGAAACTATCTAAACGTAAACATGGCGAGGCGGTTCATATCAGCAAGTATCGCAAAGACGGATATATGCCGGAGGCGATCGTCAATTATCTGGCGCAGATTAGTTGGACACCGGCTGACGGGAAGGAACTCTTCACGCTGGAAGAAGCGGTGCCTTGCTTTGACCTGGATCGCGTCAGTAAGAGCCCTGCCGTGTTTGATGTAAAGCGCCTCGATTGGTTCAACTCGCACTATATTCGGAGCCTGCCGCTGTCACTTATCACTGATCGCGCACTGCCGTATCTAGCACAGTACGATCTTTCACAGTACTCAAGGGCGCAGTTGGAGCAGATAGTTTCGGTGGTGCGAGAAGGGCTCACGTCGTTGCGGGAGATCAAAGACGCTTCGTCGTTTTTCTTTGCAGACCAGGTGATTATTCCTGTTGAGCTGGCCGAAGGTCTTCTGAAGAAAGAGTCTTCTCGAAACATACTCAATAAAGTTTGCGAATCATTAGCTGTCTTTGCCAATGAGGCAGAGCCCCGTGCGTGCAAGGCGAGAGTTGAGGAAATCGGTAAAGAACTCGGGCTGAAGGGCAAAGATCTTTACTGGCCCATCCGGGCAGCGCTTTGCGGTTGCACCTCAGGACCCGATTTAGGAGCCACTTTGGCAATTCTCGGGCCCGATCGCATTAAATCTCGCATCGAGGCATTGCTACAACATTGTTGAGTCTGTGCCTGCGTTAGCAGCACGCGTCTACTGGCGTGCAGCCCCATGGAGTTCTACGAAGAAGGGTTGGATCAGCCATGTCTCCTCTTAAAGTATTCAATACGCTCACAGGCAAAAAGGAAGATTTTCATTCCATAACACCAGGAAAGGTGGTGTTATATGCTTGCGGTCCCACCGTATATGACGTGAGCCACCTTGGTCATGCACGCATGGCGTTGACGTTTGATGTGATTCAACGATATCTGCGGTTCTCGGGTTACGATGTCACTTTCGTTCGTAACATCACAGATATAGACGACAAGATAATAAATCGGGCAAAGGAGCTTCATCAACTTCCTGAACAAGTGGCCCGACAGTACACCTATTCGTTTTGGCGAGACATGCATGATCTCAATGCTGCATCTCCGGATATCGAGCCACGGGCCACTCAGTACATTCAAGCGATGATCAACTTTGCCGAGGAGTTGATTAAGAAAGGCTATGCTTATGAAAGTGGAGGCGATGTCTACTTTGATGTTGCATCATTTTCTGAGTACGGCAAACTGAAGAAGCAAAGTCTGGACGATTTGCTTCAGGGTGCTCGTGAACAAGTACGCAGTCAGGATGAACTGAAGGAGCTAAAGAAAAACCCGGTCGATTTTGCGTTGTGGAAATCAGCTTCACCAGGAGACACCGGGTGGCAAAGTCCGTGGGGATGGGGACGCCCCGGTTGGCACTTGGAATGTTCGTCTATGATCAAACATGTGCTTGGTGAGACCATTGATATTCATGGTGGTGGGGAAGATTTAGTTTTCCCTCATCACGAAAATGAACTTGCTCAATCTGAAGCTTTGCATGGAAAACCGCTTGCGCGGTACTGGCTTCATAACAGCTTTGTTCAAGTTGAAGCGGAGAAAATGTCGAAGTCTCTGGGTAATTTTCGCACCATTCAGAGCATTCTCGAACAATACTCAGCCGACGCGATCCGCTTTTTCGTACTGCAAACACACTATCGTAGCCCGATTGAATTTTGCGGTGAGAGCATGGACGCTGCAAAATCAGGCACTCTGAGATTAATCAGAGCTGCTCGAATGGCCGTTGACGATGCTAATGGAGATGGCACGGCCGAAGAGCCGGACGAGGGTTCAGATGCGGTGTTGCAAAAATTAGACAGCGATTTTCGCGAAGCCATGGACGATGACTTTAATACACCGCGCGCGACAGCAGCGCTGTTTGGCCTTGCTGATACCATTTTCGCCACCACCGACGAAACTCTCGCCACCCGCTATGCTGGCGCATTGAAAAAATATGCCGGTGTGCTAGGGTTTACCTTGACGGATACTGCAAAAATAATTGATTCTTCGACGGGCTCAGGCTTGGTTGACGTGCTGTTGAATTTGCGCGAGCACGCTCGTGCAAACAAAGACTACAAGCAGTCGGATATGATTCGGGATGAGCTTGCTAAACTTGGAATCAAGGTGATGGACGTGAAGGGTGCCAAAGCTGGCTGGGAACGTGCTTGACCTTCGCCAATGGTCCCCGCAATCATTCTTCAGGGGGAGATAGAGATTGGGAAGGTGAGCGAACCACCTGGTAAGCGCCACGCTTGACGACCCCGCAATTGGTATCTTTTTCGAGAAAAAACATCACCGGCGATATCGTCAAGTAGAAAACATCCCACACCTGAGATATTTTTTCGCACATGACGACATCACCTGTGGGCCGCGCCGCATCAGTTAACGCTAGGGCGCCAGCTAAAGGGGGGCAATCGCTCCAGAATATGCAGGTGAGCCCGTGCCGGTGGTGGAACCATCTCATCGAGCGGGTTCGCTCGGCCTACCTGGCAAGCGGCGCACTTGACGACCTTGCAATTGGTATCTTTTTCGAGAAAAAACATCACCGGCGATATCGTCAAGTAGAAAACATCCCACACCTAAGATATTTTTTCGCACATGACGACATCACCTGTGGACCGCGCCGCATCAGTTAACGCTAGGGCGCCAGCTAAAGGGGGCAATCGCTCCAGAATATGCAGGTGAGCCCGTGCCGGTGGTGGAACCATCTCATCGAGCGGGTTCGCTCGGCCTACGATTGCACAGGAAATCTCTCAGTAATTCTCCAGATCCTCCAGAAAAATCTCCTCGCCTTTTTCGTCGACAAGTAACTTGAGCGATGATTCGTATAGCTGTTCCTGCTTGCTTGGTGTCCAGAGGGATTTCTGCCCGACCTGGCGCGCGACCTCGGCCAATACGATGGAAGCGAAGTGCCGAAAGTGGTACCCGTATTGCGCACCAGGTGTGTGAATCCTGGCATATTTCACCGATTCGGCTACGCGGCTCCACGATTCGTCGGTGAAGCCGTCGCTCTCATCACACACAATGATCGCCTGGTGCTCGCCTCTTGCCAGGTCTATTTGATGCAGCGGGTCGCCACGTTCGGCGCAGGTGACAACAACTGCTTCGCGAAAGAAATATTTGTTGTCCGAGGTAGTTGGCACCACGCGAATGGAGTTCTTGCTGCGGCGTGCTGCTCCGCGGCTTTCAGAAGTTTGGAGGCGATCTGCGCCGAACCATGCATGGTGGCGATCTTCTAGAAAAAGTCTCGTCCATCCGAAGGCGGTTGCGGATCTTATTGCACTGCCCAGCTCCACATGGTCCTTGCCACCGACAAACAGCAACTCTGGTCTTCTCTTCTGCGGATCTTTTCGAATTTGCATTCTTCCCTTCAAACCGAAAGAAAGATAGTAAAGCGATACCGCACATGCTGCAGCGACGTTAATGCAATTGACTTTCTTCGACACCATTGGTATCAGCAATGCATGATTTGCCGTGGTAGAGATCTTACTTGAGATTCCCAATCGTTCATTTCCAGCCACCAGTGCTGCCCGCGATTCGGAAGGTAGTTGAAAACCGTAGATCGGTTGTGCATTTTTCAGATTGTCCAGAGCCAGCAATGGTGAATACATAGTTTCCAGCGATTCCTGGTCTATGTATGACAATAGCTGTTCTCCGCCCATCTCGGCTTCCCACGCTGAAGTTAGATTCATACGGTCACGAAAGACGCACGTGGTGTCGAACATTTTTGCAGCGTCGAGCATAGCCAGAGCGTTAAAGGGATTTTCTAGCCCGTCTCCCACCAGTTCCACTTTGTTTTTCTGTCTCACTTTGCCTCATCCTCCGTGAAGAATGAGAGATACTCCAGACGACAACGTCGTGCAAAGTGGTGTGCCAGTAATTCATGATCTTTCAGCCGCAAAACTTGCACTGTTCTTTTTCCTTTGAATTGCTGAATAATGTGATGACCGACTTCGTGCATGAGACCTTCAAAGAGCATAAAGTTGCGCAGGTTGACGGGGCTCCAGAGAATTCTGCCACGCAGACCGTCGGCGGAACTTTCCATGACGGCTCCGGCTGTTTCAAGTATTTCCGTTTCCTCGCCGCAGAGAGCTCCGGCTAATAGCCAAGGGGATTGCGGTTGTTCATAGAGAATTATTTTGCCGGGTACAATTAGTTTGGCAATTGAGAGCTTTTGGCTGCTGCCGTGGTGATCGCTTTGCGCCAATTGAATCTCTCTTACGCCGTAGTAACTGAGTTCGCCGAAGTACGTTAGCATTTCCTTGATGTCACTGGGAGTTGCCGGATGATGATATCCTTTTCGGGGGCGCTGAGCCTTTATTCGCGGGAGCTTTCCTTCGCTCAGTTCCGACTGACCAAAAACCGCTGCATCGAATTCTGCAGGCATACCTATTTCCTTGAGAACCCGGGCCATGCTATGGCTGGATCTGCTTGCTCGCGGTGCTCGTACTCGGTCTGCTGCAATGATTTCAGGTGGACGAGTGTGTTTTGTTCTGGCCAATCTTTCGTAAGGCTCCATCAGTATTTGGTGCAAACGGTTTGCTCGTCCAGGTGTCCGAACTTCATTCAGGACACGCTCCTCGGCAACTTGCGCGGGTAATCAACACCAGTTTACAACCTGTAGGCAGGTCAGTATAGCGGATGTACCACTTTGACAGTATCCGGAGAAATCAAACCGGTACGCGGTCCCGTAAGCGGCGCTATAATCTGCGTCAGATCACGAGATGACATAACAGCTGCAGGGAGCGATCAGGAAAAGATGTTGGTGGACCCATGCCGAAAGTTTTAGTCATCGAGGACGATGCCGGCCTGAACCGCATGATTCGAGAGTGGCTTGTGTTTTCCGAACGCCACACTGTTGAGTATGCCGAAGACGGCAATCAAGGGCTCGACAAACTCCTGTTCACCGAATACGACGCCATTGTGCTCGACTGGGAGTTGCCGGGGCGATCGGGAATAGAGGTCTTGAAGGAATATAGATCGAGCGGGGGAAAGGCGCCGGTTCTAATGCTTACCGGTAAAGGCGGGATAGTTGACAAGGAGGCCGGGTTTGATGCGGGCGCTGATGATTACCTGACCAAGCCTTTTCATATGAAGGAGCTGTCGGCGCGATTGCGGGCTCTGATCAGGCGAGCTGGAGGTACTGTCAGCAATGTGTTGCAGCTGCGTGATATTGCGCTGGAACCGGGCGCATTCAAAGTTACTCGGGCCGGTCGCGAAATACAGCTATTACCACGAGAGTTTGCGCTGCTGGAGTTTTTTATGCGACATCCTGATCAGGTATTCAGCGCTGACACGTTATTGAGTCGTGTCTGGTCTTCTGATTCGGATGCCACTGTGGATGCTATCACTACATGCATAAAGCGAATTAGAAAAAAAATGGATAGCGAAGGGCAGACCTCCATCATTAAAACTGTTCATGGCGTCGGATACAAAATGGAGTCGAACTGATTATGGCTGGTGCTTCTCGCTCTCTGGCGACGGTGGTATTTCTATTTGTGTTTATGTATGTCTGCCAATCGTCGACCGCTCGGGCATACTCGGAAGCATTAGTGCCGGCCGAAGAGTTTCCGAATTGCTTTCCGATTGACCCGTCGATCGCCAATCGGGTTCAGATTGCCGAGGGCGCTGATGAGGCCAACACTGGCGAAAATGACCAGCCGGACAAGGACAAGAAGAAGAAAAAGAAAAAGAAGAAGCGAGATGAAAATCACCATCACGATGCGGATGCGACCGATTCCAACGAGGAGAAGAAAGTCGATAATCCCCCGGTGGAGACTGACAAAGTAGAGAAGACTGACATCTCACCGGACAAGAAAAGCAGGAACAGCGTTTTCGATGAAGTGTACAAGAGCGATAAGTCAAAGAAGGCGGACAAAAAAAATAAATCGGAAAAATCGGATAAAGATAACTCGACTGGAGCAACAACGAGAGGGGTTGACCAGGACAAAGCTGAATTCCGAAAAACTGATTCCGGAAGAAGTGGACCCCAACGGGACGAGCGGAAACCTGTCGCCAGACCACACAACAAGCACAGCACATCGGGCAAGACGGATTCGGTAAACAACGCGGGTGACAAGTCGAATACGTCAGCTTCACATTCAACTAAGAAAGACCATCGCAGCACTAAAGAAAGGAAGCCGGACGTCGAGAAGGCGTCGCAACCGTCAGGCAAGCACGAGCACAAATCGGGAAAAGACAAGAGCGAAAAGGCTGATCACCAGGACAAATCCGACAAGAAAAACGAAGGCACCACCACTAAGGACGACACGTCGGATACGCAAGAGCACAAACCGGGAA
>JAKFUT010000278.1 GCA_021732565.1 Candidatus Obscuribacterales bacterium | reverse complement strand
AGCGGTGGATTCGGCGCCGCGAACAATTCCAGCGGTGGCGCATCAGGCAGTATTGCCGGCGGTGGCGGTGGCGGCAGCGGTGGCATTATTAATGTATCCACTACTACCGGGAGTGTGCTCATCGGTATGGACGTTTCCGGCGGAGGCACGACTCTGATTGCAACTACCGGAAATGGTGGTACCGCATCTGGTGCCGGTAACGGCGCCTCAAGTGGAAACATCGGTAATGCAGGCAGCGGTGGCAGCGGCGGCACCATTACCGTGTCGACAACTACAGGAGACGTGTCTTCCGCCTTCACCGTCAAAGGGGGCGCCGCGGGGTCCACTGCAACGGTTGGTGCCGGAACCTCAGCTCCCGGCGCCGGTAATGGCGGTTCTTCCGGTTCTATAGGAAATGCGGGAAATGGAGGAAATGCCGGCACGCTCAACATTACAACTACAAGCGGCAGGGTTGGCTCGGTGGCCACCGGGCTTCTGGTGAACGGACAAGGAGGCTCGGGCAGTTCTCAAGTAATTTCAGTCGGTGCCGGAGGCAGTGGCACCCTTGCCGGCTCTAGCGGAAGCGTCGGAACCGCGGGAACTGGCGGTACAGGTGGAACTGTAACAGTGAACTCCGCTTCAGGCATCATAAACATTGGCGACGGTGGAGTCATCGTTGGCGGTATCAATGCAAATGGCGGCGACGCCGGCACTCTTACCGGTCTCATCGGCAATGCAGGAACCGGCATCAATGGTGCTGGCAATGGCGGTTCATTCGGTGCGATCGCAGTGAGCGGAACTGCGGGCATAGTTAATCTGAATTCTACGTCGGGGTCCATCACAGGAACGGGCTTCAACGTGTCTGCCAGTGGCGGCGGCATCGTCGCATTGGCTAATATTACTGCCGGAAGCGGAGGCTCCACCACAAATGGTGCGGCTGGTGCCGGTGGTGGCATCGGCGGTTACCAGGGTTCTGGCAGTGGCGGCACCGTCGCAATGAAGGCGCCCGCTATCAACATAGGCACGATGTCGTTGCAGGGCGGCAATTTGAGAAACAACTACGCCGCCGTCACTCTAGGAAGCGGCGGCGTTTCTACCAACGGGGCAGGCGGCTCCGCCGGAAACCTCGGCAGTTCGCTGGCACTCGGCAAAGGCGGCACCCTCACTGTTCCTGTGGGCACCGGTGTGGTGATCGCCGGCAATCTGTCCGCCGACGGAGGATTTGCATTGCTGAGTCCCGTTCTGGTGACGCCCGGCTCCGGAGGGGCGGGGAAAACGGCGGGCGGTAGCGGAAGCAACATCGGAGGCAGTCTATCTGGTGGTGATGGCGGCGTGATATCAATAAATGCTACAAGTCTGACTATATCATCAGTTATAGCTGCACGAGGGAATGATTCGCAGCCGATGGGGGCGTCTGCCGGTAACGCCGGCGCGGCCACCGGTGCCGGTACCACGGGCGGTGCTGGTGGTTCGATCGGCCTGGCGGGCGCAGGTGGCAAAGGTGGCATCATCACCGTCTCAACCAGTGCCGACATGACAATTGTGCAGGCCGATGTCCATGGAGGCGGGGGGAGCAGCATATCCGGAAGCACTGCAGGTGGCGGTGCCGGCGTCGCTTTTGGCGGTGCTGGCGGCTCCCTGGGAGGAACCGGTTCCGGCGGAGCAGCAGGCACCATAACGCTAACGTCTGGAACTGTAGGTTCAAGTGCTTTGCGTAACATTACCTTGGGACAAGTTAACATTCTTGGCGGTCTTGCGGGCTCGTTTATAGGCAGCATCGCTCGCGATGGTGGAACTGGAAATACAGGTGGTGCCGGCGGTAGCATTCTCAGCTATGGCAGCGGCGGGAATGCAGGCACTCTAACCATAAATGCCGGTACAAGTCTGGACAACTCGGGCCCGACAAATTGGGACGGAACAGGAGGCCGTGTGGATTTGCCTTCTGGTGCAGCTGGCATGGGCGGCGATGGTCAATTGACTGGCGGCGCGGGCGGTTCGGCTGCTAGCGGGGGCGTGGCAGGGAAAGGCGGCAGTGTTTCGATCACAACCGGAACTGATCTCAACGGGGGCAACTTCACAATTACTCTCAATGGAGGCAATATACAAACCCTGACTTCTGTGGTTGCCGGTGCTGGAGGAAATGGGGTAGGAGCTGGTTCAACAGGAGGAGCAGGCGGTTCGATCGGCAACGCCACCAGACCGGAGTCGGGAGGTTCGCTCAAGATTAGCGCCGGCGGAACCGTCACACTGGGTACCGTAAATGCGCATGGCAGCAGCACCGCCTCCGTCCTTGCAACCAGCGGTAACGGTGGCGCCGGTTTATTGACCGGTGGCAACGGCGGCAATATTGGCACTGTTTTTGGTGGCGGACCGGGCGGCTCAGTTTCGGTAACAACGACAAGCGGCTCGGTAAACCTGACCGCCATCGATCTTTCATCGCTGTCAGGCACCACTGCTGTTTTGACGGCAGGATCCGGCGGTGCGATCTCCGCATCTACTGCCAATGCACGTGGTGGCAACTCCGGTAGCATAGCCGCAGCCTCCAGTGGCGGTAGCGGTGGCTCACTCTCGATTAACACCACTAGCGGTGCTATTACACTAAATAATTTTGTTAACCTGGGAGGGGGCGCCGGCAGAAGGTTCAGTAACGTCAAGACTCTAAGCGGCGGAGACGGCAATACCGGTTCCAACAGTATCGGGGGCAACTCCGGTTCAATTGGTGCTTCCGGTAATGCATTCAATGGCGGCACTATCAACATCACAAGCCTTAGCGGCGACATTCTGATAAAAAGCGACCTCAACACCGGGGCTGGCGGCGCAGCATTGCTCGCTCTTCGAACCGGCGACGGCGGGGCGGGCACGGGAACTGGTGGATCGTCAGGCTCCATAGGCGGTGGCGGTGCCAATGGAACTGGTGGCACGATCACCGTAACGACAGGTGGAACGGTGCAATCCCTGACAAACTTTAACGTCGACGGGGGCGGATTAACCGGTACCTATTCTGCAATCAGCGGCAAAGGAGGCCCCTCGACCGCCGGTATCGGCGGAGCCGCGGGTAACGCGGGCAACTCGGCCGCATTGGGGAACGCAGGCACCATAACCATTCGCGGATCGGCTATCAAACTGCAAGATCTGTTCTTGCGCGGTGGCAATCTTTCCCAGAAATATGCAGGAATCGGTCAGCAAGGCGGAGATGGAGCCATTCTCGGTGGTGCCGCCGGAAGTGCGGGTGGTAGCTCCGCCGCAGGAACCGGTGGCAGGTTGTCTATCACGGCCACCGGGGCGGATCCCGGACCAGGGGCGCAGTCGGTTGTCATTTCGGGAACAATTGATGCATCAGGAGGTACCGTCGCGGCGGGAACGGGCGACTACGTTGGCATTGGAGGAGCAGGCGGTAGTGGAACCGCTGCATTTGCCTCCGGACCAGCCGGAGCCGGCACAGGCACCGCCGGCGCTGGTGGAAATGGCGGCTCAATCAACATATCTTCCGCCGGCTCCATTGCAGCGGCCACTTTGTCTGCCAACGGAGGCTCAGCCGGATTGCAAAATGGCACTGGTGGAGCCGGAGGAAATGGCGCCGGCTCCTCAGGCGCTGGCGGTTCAGTCGCCGTCGCTTCAAATGGCGGCGCCGGTGGTTCGATTCAGTTGATGGCTCAGGGCCCCGGCAGCTTCTTCACTAACATTAACCTGAACGCGGGCTCTGGCGGCAACCAGTCAGGCACAGGTGGTGCCGGTGGCACCGGCTCGTTTTCCGGCGGCGCTGGAGGCAGTGCCGGTGGCGGTGGCAATGGCGGCACCCCGGGCATGCTGAGCTTCTCAGGGGGAGTCGCAATCTTCACAACCATAACCGGAACCGGGGGCGCCGGAGGCATCATTAGCGGTGCCACTGGCGGAAAGGGAGGGGCAGGCACCACTGCTGGTGGCTCTGGCGGTGCCATTGGCGCCTTCGGAGCCGGCAGTGCAGGCGCGACCATTTCGCTGACGGCCACTTCTCTGGGGCTTGGCGGTATCAACCTGAATGGCGGAGCGGCCGGGGCGGTCGGTTCCACCGGCGGAACCGGTGGCGCCGGCGGTGCAGGCTCCACAGGCGGAGCCGGCGGCGCCGTCGGCTCAACGGGAGCCGGTGGAACCGGCGGTTCGCTGACGGCTTCGAGTTCCACTTCTCTGACGCTCAGCAGTGCCGGGTGGTCCCTTAACGGCGGAGATGCTATCACCACGCGCGGCACTGGTGGTGCCGGCGGCGCCGGCACTCAGGCGGGAGGTCTCGGGGGATCGCTCGCCAGTGGCGGCAACGGAGGTAAAGGCGGGCAGGTGGTGATCAACGCAAATGCTGCGTCTGTTTCCTCCGGCTCACCATTCTTCTTCGCTTCCGGGGGATCAATAATTAGTTCACTTACCGCAGCAAGCGGCGGGAAGGGTGGCCAAGGCACTGCCGCCAACAGTACGGGCGGCTCCGGCGGCAGTATCGGGTCTCAAGGTACCGGTGGCACTGGCGGTACCATCTCCGTCAGCGGCACCACTGGTCTTAGCCTGTCTGGCAGCAGCTGGATTGCTTCCGGCGGAACAGTGGTGAATACGCTCACTCTCATTGGTGGCGACGGGAACAGCGGCGTGTTGTCCGGAGGAACAGGCGGTGGCATCGGACCTGCAGCCAATGCCGGGGCGGGTGGTTTTATTAGCCTCTCCGGTGGTACCGGTGGTGTCACATTCAACAGCGTCACAGCCTCTGGCGGCCCTGGCGGAAATTTTACGGGAATGACGGGCAAGGGCGGCGATGGCGGAGGCAATGGATCGGGCGGTGCTTCGGGCAATGTCGGCGATGGTTCATCAGGCGGAGCCGGCGGGCTTATTCTCATTAGCGCAGCTGGAGCGATAAGCGGCAATACCATTGGAGCCGCAGGAGCTGATGCCGGGTTCTATACAGTGAGCACTCAAAATGGCGGTTCCGGAGGTATAACAGGCGGGGCCTCGGGCAGTGTCGGTAATGGTGGCAGCGGTGGTACAGGTGGACTGGTCTTACTTTTCACTTCCGGCGGCATTCAGCTTACCGGTTCTCCGGACTCTATAACCATTAATGGTGGGACCTCAGGCAACTTTGCCGGTGTCACTGGAGGGGGCGGAGCCGGTAGTACCACGGGCGGTTCTTCCGGCTCAGCCGGTTCGGTAGGAGCCTCTGGAGCCGGCGGTGCGCTTATATTGGCTGCCTCGGGAACCGTGAGTTTTTCCGGTGGCATAATTGCTTACGGGGGGAAACTAGGCGACGTCGATTCTCGCACCGGAGGTGGGGGTACCGGGGTATTTGGTGGAAGCAGCGGTTCCATTGCGGCTGAAGGAGTCACCGGGAGCGGTGGCATCGTGATAATTGCAGCCGGCACAGTTTCGCTAACAAGTGTCACCGCCGCTGGCGGAGCAGCTAACGGCGTCCATACGGCGCGCAGCGGCGATGGCGGTGCCGGAACGTCATCAGGCGGCTCAGCCGGTTCAGTTGGAAACGCGGGGGTCGGTGGGCGCGGAGGGCTCATCTTGCTAGCTGCAACCAGCGGAACACTCAGCGCTACGACCGTAATCGCTGACGGCGGAGCGACTTCGAATTATGCCGGTATTGGTGGCGCCGGTGGTATTGCTACCGGCGCCAACAGCACCGGCGGTGCCGGTGGTGGCCCTGGTGCCGCTGGTGCCGGCGGTAGCGGAGGCCTGGTTCAGCTTACCTCCCTGGGCAATCTGACTGTCAATAGTGCCTCTGCCAACGGTGCTGATGGTTCTACCAATGCTGGCATCGCCGGGGTCGGCAGAGCAGGGCTTCTCAAAGGTGGAAGCGGCGGTACAGTTGGAGTGGCCGGAGCTGGTGGCACCGGTGGCTCTGTAAGCATTTTTTGCGGAGCCGCCAACAATATTTCCACCGCAACGGCCAATGGCGGTAAAGGCGGCACTCAAACGGGACGAGGGGGCGATGGTGGCGGCGGTGGTGCCACCATCACTGGCGGCGGCGGTGGCAGTATCGGTAATGCCGGCTCCGGTGGATCGGGAGGCTCTGTTCAGCTCACAGTTCCTAACACTGCCAGTACCAAGACCGCTTTCGGTGCAGCCGGTGGACCTCTGCCTTCGCTCACCGGAGTTATCGGAACAGGGGGAGTCGGAACGGTGGCCAACGGAATGAACGGAACATTCGGTAGCGCCGGTGTAAATGGCATAAACGGTACAGTCATCGGTCTGGCGCCGGAGGCCCAAGAAGATCCCCGTGCAGACTACGAAAGAATGATTAATCGCTGGAAGAAGCATTTGGCCAATGGCACAGAGCTACAACAGCAGGGTGACAAAGTGCAGGTATTTGTTCGTTCGAGCTGGCCTGCCAACCACCCGATTGCCGCATCTTCCTTCGAGCCTGTTGCTTATGTCCAACCCATCGCCGGAGCTGTGCATCCACTTTCCGCCGGCCCATTCACAAATCTGGTGCCTCTGGTCAGCGAATCGGCCATAACACTTGATGTTTGCCGGCGGCTGACCGGATCAGCTGAGTTCGAAAAGATTGAGAGCGGCTTCCTCTTCAAATCCGGCTCTGCACTGTTGGTTCCCGTGCTGACTCCGCTTACAGTGAAGACGCCACAAGGCGATCTGCAGTTGGCTGCCGGCACGAAGGTGCTAGTGCAAGTTGAAGATGGCAATGTGGCTGTATTTAATTTGCACGACAACCACGCGGGACAAGTGACAATGATATCGGGACGCAGCCGTGTATCGATTGCGATGGGCAAGCAGATGCTGATCACAAATTCAGGCTCGGCAAGTTTTGCTGCCGTTAACCCCACTCCAGAAATAGCGGTGCGCAACATCCAATCAAGCGACTTCTCGACCAACAAACGCGTGTTTGTTGCGGACTTCTCCATGATGTCTGCATTGACTAATCATGCCGCTCTCAAGAAACTTATGCGAAGCGCAGAGGCTTCGCATAAGAAGCATTTCCAGTGTATCGTCAAGAATGCCACTGTTCTCTCTTATGTGACGGCACGACACGGAGTCTACAAACAACAATAAACAGAGGCACCATCATCCTGGATTTTGAAGATTGTTGTCACCATTCGGCACCGCCACAACTACGGACTATAATGTTTGCATGCCGGATCTCTTGAACAATTACCCTCGGGAATTCTATTCGCGATCCACCCTGTCAGTGGCGCGCGACTTGCTCGGAGCCTTACTCTGCCGACGATTTCCGGACGGAGCGGTGGTTTATGCTCCCATTGTCGAGGTTGAGGCGTATACAATGGATGATCCGGCTTGCCACGCCTCACGTGGCGAGACTCCGCGTTGCCGGGTGATGTTTGGAATGCCAGGCCGGGCATACGTCTACTTTATATATGGTATGTATAATTGTTTGAACGTCGTTACTGAGCCTGAAGGCACAGCAGGCGCTGTGTTGCTGCGTGCAATCGGAACTGACGGAGGGGAAGGTCCGGGTAAACTTTGCCGAGAGTGGCAAATTGACCGCCAACATAATGGCTGCGATCTATTAGATCCGGCCGGGGAGTTATGGATTGCTCAAGGGGGACCAATAGCCGAAGCGGACATTGGTGAATCTATCAGGGTTGGCATTTCAGTAGCGCAGGAGCGACCATGGCGTTTCTTTCTCAAAGATCATCCGCACATTTCGGTCAAGAAAGTAAAACCGCACGTTCGTAAGAAGAGCATGAGTAAATGAAAGACGAGCACCACTGAAATGAAAGATGATAAGGAGTTGGAGCCGACTACTAACGCCAGCACCAAAAGTGGTGGCGCCCCGTGCGGCGTTACTAACTGCGTCATACGGTACTCGCTGCTGGTGGCGTGGATGGTTGTTATCTGGCTTTTCTCAGCCCAACCGAATTCTGCTGAAGTCACGCGTGGGCTGTTTGGAGAGAGCAATTTTCTGGTCAGAAAATTGGCTCATTTTACCGAATATGCTGTTCTCTCAGTGCTAGGCTTGGCTAGCTTTAGCAGTCATGGTGCGAATCCTCCGAATTCCTTGCTGCAGAAGATTGGGGGGCGAAGGGCGATGCAGAGTGCGATCATACTGGCAATTTCTTTTGCTATTTCTGATGAGATACATCAAGCGTTTGTGCCCGGGCGCAGTGCCGCCATTCAAGATGTCCTGGTAGATAGTGCCGGGGCCATTACCGCAATGCTGATGGTCAGTTGGTGGCAGCGTCGATCAAGTCATGGTTCGTCGGCCTGATGGAAATGTTTGTCTGCGACACAACAGGATGCAAATGCATCGATTCAGGCATTCTCCAAGGCAGTAGAAACGGTTCAAAAACAAGCTCACATAATCAACTCTGTTTCCGCGATTGATGCTGGCGTAACAGGCGCAGGCAATTATCCATGGTCTCGGCAGATGTTGGTTGAGTTTGATACTACTTGGCTCTGGAGAGAATGCGTTCAATAAGTAGCTCAGGATGATGCAGGCAGGCCAGGTGTTCCTCTAGTTCATCGGTGGTGATGCCATTTTTCTGGTATAGAGCCAGTGTGATGCTTGCCATCGGTGATGGTGAGTTCCGGCCGCTTTGTCGCGCTAACCAATTGAATGCTTACAGGTAGCCCTAATACATTGTCAAAAATGGGCAGTTCATTGGCAATGGTTCCTGCGAACGGTGGGGCAATGCCTTGGGAATCGCTAGAATACAGGCGGAGATAGTTCTCAAAGTCTGCTCGACTAACTTCGGCCCATAGACCCCAGTCATAACGGTTGCCAGCAATTACTTGCATTGGCACCAATCCACGAAGGAAGAATCGTTTACCATCGATCCTGCACAGATCGTTGTCCGCCTTAGTCCTGAATGGGCGTTGCCACCCGGGGACCGCTAAGAAAGGTTCTGGACGGTGTGCACCAAATTCCAAATCCAAGTGACTTTCCGAACAGTGTTTGCAGCTCATTCTTGCCATTCCTTGCTAATCCGTTCATTAAGTCCATACCCCCGTGGACGGATGTTTCTCCTTCAAACTGATGTTTCGCAATTGCTCTCCGCTCCCGCGATGACATTCACTCTGCAGACTTTTCCTGTCAACATCAACTCTGGTACGATTTCTGCCAACGGTAGCACTGGCGGTGGCATTAACAATATTGTTTCTGGGGGAAAATAAAATCTCCGCATTGAGGCCGATTGCCATTCCACTTTTGATCTCGATGTGGCGACAGTTAATAGGGCTGATGAACACGACTCCTCTTTCGCTGGAGCGGATCTGCATCTATGCACCGCGAAGGAAGCGATATTTGTTTGACCGATGGTGAGGTTCTAATTGCGGTCAGAAGAGAAGTGACAATTATTGGTGGAGATAATCTGATTTGCTTAAAACCGGCACGATAGCGTTAATTAAGGTCATGAAAGATTCTTGCAGAGTACAGACGCTGTCATCCAAAACTGCAGATGCCGGTAAACTTCGTTCTGGAAAACATTGCACCAGCCTCATGCCTGGCACTGAAATTATCATTGGAACTCAGCAGTCAGCCGTAAATCAACTCTTTAGTGAGCCAATTGCAAGGAGAGCAACTCGTAAAGTAACAGCGAATGCCGCTTTTGTAGTTTCGTCTGAAATCTCACTCCATTACGTTCTATCAAAGCATTTTTGTTTAAAACAGTGTACTGAACCCGCTGATCGACGAATCAAACAAGCAGTACTCAAGACAGCTGCTTGCTTGATGTTTGCTACTGCTGGTTATGGGACCTACAATCTATAGAGATACACCCTAACCAGCCTCGCACCATGAAAATATCGATAAGTCCAAAGTTCGCAATATCCTTTCTATCCTTGGTCGTCTCCTCCCAAATTGCGGTCGCAGGGGCTCCCCATTATGAAAAGACCATTGTGGGAGACTTTTATCCCCCAACTCCTCAAGCCAAATCCCAATGTCCAACTCATTCATGGGAGCAACACGGATGGACGGACCAAGCATTGAGACGGTTGAGCGCTACCTGGCATCCTAAATCATTCGACAGCCGAATATGGTTGGTTTTGACCCTAAACAAAAATGGGCAAGCTAAATCTGTACACATCGCAAGTTCCTCAGGACGGTCTACGCTAGATGAAGAGGCCGCAACGGCTGCTAAAGCAGTGGTCTATTCACTTGAGTCGGCCGATGTTGAGCGCATTTCGAGAACCCCAGAGAACGAGGATTTAGTGATTTTCAAGTCACTGATACTAGACAAAGAGGCGGCTGAGTTTTGCAACACTTTCTTTTAGCGAACAAACAAAGTAAGCCCACCAACCTGTGTACCGCTCGCTGTTCGGGAATTCCAAAGGTTCACTAGTATTCCTTGTGTCCAATTTCAACGGCACTTGACTGTTCCGGAAGCAGCCGGCATTCAACTGTTTTCTTCCCGCCAAAAGCCTCCGGCTCAAAAAGGGTAAACAATGACACCGTGTGAGAAGGAGCTTATTGCTGAATTTTTCACATCCGTGACGCCCGAAAAAATTGGTTGGAAGTTGGAAAAACAACAGGGTATACCGAGGAGATTGCTTGAATGCGCTTTGCTAACGAATCAGATTGTCGAGCGATAGGATTTGACCTTCAATAAAAACCGGATGCCGCCGGATCAAAAAAAATAACAGAGGCAATCTGGCCCCCGGGGAATCGTCAAAAGAAGGTGGTGCCGAAATGGAAGGTGAGCGGGTACCCCAAAAGCAATTTTCTGAATGCGCGAATCCGGAAAGGCTTGCAAACGTTAGGTTGTGCATGAAACATAACCATTGCTATCAGTCGCTATCAAGTAAAAAGAACAAAAGAACCTCGCTGACAATTAAATTTGACCTCTTGGATTGCTGTGTTACAACGCAAAGCCATCAGCGCGCAGATGAATAGCGACGCCGTTGTTACCGGAGTTCAATTTTCCAATCGAGAGTTTGCCTATGGGACATTCCAGGTTCAGCTTATGATTGTTACGTTGGACCGTAACGCTGTAGTTCCCAGGGTAGTGCAAGCTAAGTTGTTTCAGAATAATATCGTTGTCTATCCTTTCCATGTTAACAGTTCTAATATCCCAGCCCGGATTGGTTGTTACGACCAACTCGTTCTGATTAATTCGAGCGAAGGGACCGCGCTCAAAACAGAATGAGGCCGACAATCTAAATGGTGCGCCAGCCCGTTCCGGCGGGTCCATCCAAATAATTCGGGTCCCATCGATTGCTAGTATTATTGGGCAATCCTCAATATAAGATTCACCCCATCTGAAGTTCACTTTGGCAGATGGATGTAAGAAATTTCGAATTAAGCCAAACTCCTCTCTCTTACAGAACGGATGTTCCATCTGTTCTGTTAAGCGTTTATGCGAAATTGAATGCCCCGCTTGTTGATGACAATTGGCACAAAGCAACATCATGTAATCTGGATCGTGCTTTTTTGCCTCGTGAAATTGTATTTCGTTGTGATGATATTGATAAATGAGAGAACCGCAGACAATACAGCCATACCCACATCGCTCTCGTACCAATGCTGAAACAGCCGCCGGTATATCACGAACGAGTCCATAAGCATTTTTGTTTACAGCCAACAGAACAGCCCTCCGAAACACAAACACAAAACAAACATGGTCTATTGCGCCATCATTAGAGTGCGGGCTGAGCCAACCAACGGCATATTGGCGAAGACAGGCTTACCAATTGCCATATGGCGCACCTACTTGGAGGGAAAGGTTGTAGGTGACTAGACCGATTAATCTTCGTCCTCTTCGTCTGTTGACGGGATAGTGAAATCGAATTTTTTCTGAAGTTGCATGGTCGTAATTTGATCCACTTGTCGATTGACGGTGTGGTGCTTCAGATCTGAGCAACGTGCAGTCCCAAGCACTACAAAACGAATCTAGGAGACAACGTTTTGCCGTCGATCGCTTGTTTGCAGCCTTGAGATCCGCAGCTAAGGAATGACCGGCTGGTGGCGACAAATCAGCCTGAGTGTTTGGGATAGCAACGGCTAACCCAAGCTTGAACGGTCTTTATAGACTCGAAACTAAAAAGCCCCCGGCTTGCGCCGAGGGGGTACAATACAATTCTACCCGTTTTCTCCAATTGCGCAAGTGTATTTTATGACTCATCAGTGCAGGCTGCCCTCAAACCTTGTGGAATCGCTGGAAAGCTCTCTGTCTCCAGGGCGGTTGGCACTTTATGAAAAGTTATCTGGAGGACCAATCGAAAACACTCTCAAGCTCTACTGTTGGAACATGGAGATAAGTAAGGCGTTGTACTGGCCACTGCATGCCTTTGAAGTTATCTTACGCAATGCGATGGCAGACCGGATGGCTGATGAGTATGGAGACAACTGGTACGAAATGATTTCGACATTTTCTTCATCACGCAGTATCAAACCCAACGATGAAGTTGAGCATATCGTCAAAGCAAAGAGGAAATTGACGGACGAAGGTCTTTTGTACGGACACGATAACATTGTTGCGGCTCTGAGCTTGGGGTTTTGGCAGCAATTGTTGCAGCTCGAATACAACAAGAAACTCTGGGAACCCTTATTCTCTAATATTTTCCAGATGCTCGATAGGGAAGAAACGTATAGGAAAGTAAACCAGATAAAGCGTCTCAGGAATAATGTGGCGCACTATGAGCCAATTCTAGTGTTTCTATCAAAGCGAGATAAGCGCGAACTTTTCAAAGACTATAAACTCGTTTTGAAAATGATTCGCTGGATCTGCCCGGACACCGCGCAGTGGGTTGAAGATCACTGCAGCGCCTGTTTCTTTGCAGCTTGGAATGCTTGTCCGGATTTTTTTCAGATAACCAGGCTCTCTGTGCCTTCTAATGGTGATGAGGCAAATTCACAGCTGTGGAAGTTTGTCGTTAAATGAGGTGCAAGAATGAAAGCGATTTCGCAACACCGTTTTCATATTTTAGCTGGCTACAATCACGTTGAAGACATTACCGTTACGGAACTGGGTCCATGCTTTGCTTCGGACGACGAGCAGGTTCTCGGGGCCTGCTATCAGCATCCGTCAACATACAAATTTGGCAGTGTGGTGCTGAAAATTGACGATGCAGATTGCTATCATGTCGCAACCATAAACTCTTATGTTCCTAATCCAGCTGACGCTGAAAAGCAGCTCTCTCTATCAATTCTCGACTATGCGGGCAAGCCTAAGCGGACCAGCACCACGACGCGTGCTAAGCTGCTTGATTTTTTTACTCCGGTCGTCGATGAAGTTAAACTTCACACGTCATTCCTCGAAGTAACCAGTCATCAAAGATTTAAGTCCGCGCGAAATCTAATGGCGAAGATGATGCGATATTACCAAGACCCTGACGGAAACTTTGTAGAGCAGTTTCAAACCAACGCTTTTGATGCGAGACTATGGGAACTCTATGTTTTCGCAGTGTATCAGACCAAATCAAGCGAGCCGTTTCAGAAAATGAAGGCAAGTCGTGGCTTCGCTGGAGAGTGGGAGTAGTCATGCACAATGGAACGTGACCCAGATTAACTGGTGTTGCTTTCCAAGCGGAGAAAGGTTGATGGATATCCAATCCACTCCTGATAGGATCATTTCACCAAAGTGGGGGAAGGATCATGCCGCTAGACTACGTTCGATATTTGCAGGAACTCAACACCGCTGGTGCTCTCGTAAAAGCGAGCATGATTGATCTCCGCGTCCCGCTTCTTGGTGACCAGGGCGGATTTAATGTCCCCTTCTTTCTAATTGACGAAGAGAGGTATCCACCCCAGTATCCGCAATATGCGAGTGGCAAAGTTTTTTTTGAGCGAGTACTTGACGAAGTTGAGAAGGCGTTAGCACTCCTGGAGAGTTTGACCGAAGAGATTCTGAACGGCTCTGATGTAACCGCCCAGCGGACGTTTGATGAAGTATCCCTTCGCCAAAGAAAACTCTTTGAGACAATGCTTGTGACTGTGATGTTCTCTCGTGATGCCATTTATGCGCCAATAGGCGTTCCTCAGAGCTGCTTGGAACCCCGGATTGTATTACCTGGATTATCATTTGTCCCAAGAACGAGCCTATTTGCAATATCGAAATAAGGACCTAGTTCGTTACTTTGGTGGCACTTGCCCGATTACGGATGCACAAGACCACAGAAGAGATTTGGTGAGACAGCAGCTTCGCAACGTTCATAGAATAGATCGCAACCTATGTACCTGGACCCGTGATACAAGAGGGCAATTCGAAAACGTAATGCAAATTGCTACTCCTTTGGAAAAGACGGCTCTCGGGTTTGGTTATCAACAAATTTTCGGCGCTGCAAGCAGCCAAATGCACCTCAACATGTGTATTTTCTATGATCCCAAGGTTAAGGGGCGCGAATTCCTGAAGCGTGTGGATAACCTGGCCTTGCTTGTTGTTTCCACGGTCTTGAGATTAGTTCGTATTGTGGAACTGGCTAATAATGGTGCCCTTGCTCCAAGTTCTGCGGCGTTGAAAACAGAGTTTAATGGGGCAATCCCGAATAGCTATGTGGCAGCTGCGTTGGGCGTTGCGGACCAGAATGACATCGTGGTCGTTTTTGAGCCGCCAGACTTTTTTCTGGCTCAGGTCGATGAAAAGAAAGGTGGAAACGGAACCATCACTGAGGCCAAGGCTAAAGCTGCCGTAAGAACGGAGCTTGCGGCCGTTGAAGCAACAACCGCTGCCGACCAAGCCCCTTCACCAGCCACGAACGCCGCTGCCACTGCTGCATTAACAGCTGCAACAGTTGCTGCCAATGATGCAGCCGAGTATGTTTCATATACTGTACGACCCATTAACAACATTGGTCGAACAGGTAGTTTCACCGACGCTGAAACAATGGTTATTGCAAGGTCAAATGAAATTGGCGCCTTGCTGCAAGAGGCTGTAAACGCCGGTATTATTAATCAAGATACAGTTGACCGTGGAGAAATCTTTGCATTAATGAAAGTAGTAAATTCTCCACAAGGGCTAAACGAAATTATCATGCCCCGATCCAATGCCGCCAATATGCCTGTCCTCTACTTTGTACATAGGTATTTACGGCGTATGGCAGATGAAAATCAACCAGTAGTTGTAAACGCCTAGTTTTGCACGACAAGAAAAAATGTCACACCTCGTTTCGCCACTAACGCGGACTCATCGCGTTCGGCGCCGATAATAATAATTACGTTTCATGGTTGTCAAAAGTGCTGCGGCACAAAGACCGCCAGCCGCGAATTTTTACAGTCTGATACTATGCGCGGTGAGCGTCCTATATTATCGTGGTTCAGCATTTCCGGGGTAACCCAACACCCTCATCTTTCGCTGCCTGGCTGATTCCCTCCCCGCTCCAATTTCGTCTCGCGCATCCAGCGCCGCGTACCTCTATTGCCTCATCCATCGCATCATATGCCTCTTGAGCCCTGATGGTCACGAAGTTCTTTGCGGGATGGGACTCTGTCGCCAAACCAATATGCGGCGAAGATTGAGCCAAGAGCTCTGACAGGTCGCTTACCTAATCATGTGAGAACTCGCCGGCTAGAAAGCGCAACGCCAGCTCCCCGTCATCCATGTTCAATATCTTCTCAATTGTCTGATGCTCCTTGCTGGCTGCCCGTTCTAGAATTTGTGTAATCAGGATCTTTAGATGTTGACACTGCTTCTCCAGGCGATTAAGTTCAAAATGCTGTTCTACGCTTAGCTCTTCACGTTTCCAGCTCTGGTCTCGTCACTTTTCACAACTGCCTCGACATCAAGGAAGAACAGTGTCGCCAGCGGTTATGCGTGTGAAGGCGACCAGAGTTGAATCACGAAGTCGGGTAACTAACACCGTTTCTGACTCATCCCAGACCGTGGAGATTCTTTTTCAAGTTTCGGGATGACCTTGGGAGAGGTGTTGACCATGCACCATGCTCAACACCCTCTCTTGAATGTTGCTGCAGGCATCTTATGAGTGCAGCTCAGTTTAGCGGGGGGACTTTAAAAAAAATAGTGAGGCACTGGTCGACAGCACCATGTATCCAAGAAATAAGTATGGCAAATAGCAATAAGGAGCCGCTGGTACAGGCCAGATGTTTCCTGCCAGTGCGGTAGTGAGAAAAATAATCGCTGCGGCTGCAAACAAGATTGGTTTCCCGCAGGAGCCGCCCACTTTCTTTAGAAAAAACGGTGCACCGATACAAGCCATTATGTACGCGGTAATAAAGCCGAAGGTGGATATGGTGCCAATCCATCCGTAGACGTCTAGCAGAGGGTAGCCCAGTGAAATCAAAATTGCAGGCGCTGTTAGCATCAAAACCGTGGTGATGCCGGCAGCGACATAGGGAGTCTTGTTTACGGGGTGTGTGATAGCGGCGATTCGGTGCACGGCACCATGGTTAGCCATGGAAAAGAGAACTCGGGCACCAGCATTAATGGCTGCCAGAACGCAGGAGAAGAAGCTTACGCTGGCCCCCAGATCAATAGGCAAGCTCAAGTATGGAACTCCCGCTCGTGTTGCCATTGCATTTAGGGGCGCACTGCTCTTTGCCAGAGAATCTGGAGCGCCTTCGAAACCGATTATCTCGGCATATGAACCAACGACAAACAATGCTCCGGTGAGCACCACGCTCAGTATCATCGCCGCCGGAATTGTTTTTAACGGTGCATGGGCTTCTTCTCCAAGGGTTGATGCACTTTCGAATCCGACAAAGCTGAAGATTGCCATTACTAGGCCCAGCCGGAAGTTCTCGGCTGTCAAACCAGTAAGATGGAGTTGCTGTTGATCTGCATTCAACCCGTGGTGGCACAAAGTGACCATAACCACTACGATGATGAGCAGCACTGATACACACTCAAGTCCGAGCATCACATTGGTGGATAGTTGTATGTCTTTGAAGGAAATGAACCAGCACAATGCCATGCCGCCGAGCAGCAAAATAATTGCAGGCAAATTAAATGCAAAGACACTTGAAATCGCCGGTAGCAAATAATTTGCGAACCCTACTAGAGCTGCGGCACCGCCCGTTATGTAGGCGAAGAAAAGAGCCCACCCGGCAACAATGGCTGTGCGTTCACCAAAAGCCAGCTGCACGTAACCATATATGGAACCGGTGGAAGCTGATCTCGTTGAGTAACAATTTAGCGTTATCGCCGTGAGCAGCACACCGAGCGTGGCGAAAACGAAAACCAACCAGGTACCATTTCCCGATGCCGCGAATACCAGTGGAATAATCATCGCAGGGGTGATTGTCGGACCCAGTAATGCAATCGATTGCGCCAGTATTTCAAGCGGCGAAAGGACTCCGGATCTCAATCCCGGGGCTGACTCTGCGGGCTGTGACTCTGATAAAGTCAAATCGAGTTCTCTAGATTCAAAAAAAACATTATTGCATGGTTCCCGGGCGGAAGGTCAAAAGAAACAGAGAGGAGCAAGTCGCTGCCAAGTGTGGCAGGCGACACAAAGTACCCTCAATATTATATTGGGATCTCTAACCATTCAGGCTCTCCACGCAGCTCAGTTTCCAACTTGCGTTTATCGCTAATTTCAACGAACGGTTGCTCAAAGCAAGAACTGAAGCACCCCTTGGAGTTTGGGCCGCCGCCCGAAGAGAAAGTGACTTGCCTCAATGCCCGATCAATAGCAAGGCTTGGACCTCCCGGTGATTGAGGGTGCAGAGCGAAGCTATCACCGGGCTGGCCCCGGGGGCGCAGCATTGTCCGGTACAGACTTGCGCACTGTTGCAACGGGTCCCGCTTAAACGGAACCTGTGAGCTTTAAGCCCGTCTGTCTAAACGACTTGGAGGTTCAGCATAATGCAAGATCGCAAATGTTATCTGATTACCGGCAGCAGTGGTCTATTGGGACGGGCTCTTGCTCATTACTTTGGCACGAAAGGGAATCAGATTATAGGTTTTGATAAGGATGGACCTCCTTATCCGCCGCCCAATACGGATTGTTTGTTTTGCGATTTGACTTCTGATGAGTCCGTGCAGAAGACTTTCTTTATGGTGCGCGCGCTATACGGGGGCAAAATAAAAGCTGTTTTTCACCTTGCCGCGTACTATACATTTTCCGGCAAGGACAGTCACTTGTACAAGGATTTGACAGTAGACGGCACCGAACGAGTATTACGGGAATTGCAGAAATTCGAAGTCGGACGGTTTATTTTCAGTAGCTCGATGCTCATCTATAAACCGAACACAAGAGGTGAAAGGCTGACTGAGGAGTCGGCGATTGCGCCCACCTGGGCGTATCCCGAATCAAAAGTGGAAACGGAAAAACTGATCCAAGAATTGCGCGGCAGAGTTCCCGTCGTTATCTTGCGTATTGCAGGAGTCTATAGCGACATTTGCCAATCCATTCCTCTGGCGCATCAGATTCAACGAATATATGAACACCGGTTGGAAGGTCATTTGTTCTCGGGTGATGTCGACGTCAAACAATCGTTCGTCCACCTCGATGATGTAGTTTCGGCATTTGAAGCATGTCTCGTCAATAGCGATAAATTGTCCGATTACGAAGTTTTCAATATTGGCGAAGAAAACGCTATGACCTACGACGAAACCCAACGAACCATTGCTAGAGTCCTCTTTGATGAGCCCTGGCCGACGCTCGATGTGCCTAAGCCAATCGCTAAAGCCGGCGTATGGATCGAAGAAAAGATGCCGATGCTGGAGAAACCCTTCATAAAGCCGTGGATGATCGATCGAGCTGACGACAATTATGAACTCGCTGTCGATAAAGCTCGCCGAGGCTTGGGCTGGGAGGCGAAACATTCGTTGAGCGCGACTTTACCGATGATGCTTGAAGGCTTGAAGGTAGATCCGCAAAGGTGGTTCACAGTAAATAAGCTGCACTTCCATGCAAACAAAGACGGGAAGCAGCATGTGGGGCGTGTGGTGGTGCAGCCGAATGTTAAGGAACCGGAACCAATGGGAACTCCACCGACACAACAGAATCACCCGGATAGAGTTGCCTGAGGCTCCCATGGAGAATAGGGAAGGATTTCGAAATGGTTAAGGGTTTATCCGCCCTGGTTTCCAAGCGCTTCCGGCTAAGCCGGCCGGGCGACGCCAACATCGGGAAGTGCTGCGATTGTCTGTTGGTTGCTGGCAAAGCGCCTGCCAAGAGAGACGGATTACAAGGGCTTCGCTCAAGATTATATTAGGATATCTATACAGAAATGGTTGAATTAAACTGTCCGCCAATTAGAATTGGTGGCTACCCTTTTTCTGGTAATAGCAGTTGGCTACCCTCCTCGATGTAAGCGTGGCATCGAACCGCACTGAAAAAAACTCCGGTACTAGAATTGCGGTCTTCCACAAGCGAAAGAGTTCGCTCCTTGCTGTGGACAGTGAGTTTTTGGACGATGCCGAGTTGGTTGCGGAACGAGTTAACCGCGGCATGACCAATTTTCTTCAGCCGTATCTCGGTCCAGCGCTTGTTCTTGAGATTCCGAATGCCGAAATCTCCGCATTAACGTTCATTCCAATAGTAAAAGAGTTGATTCAATCACCGGAACCTCTTCCTTCACGGCTATTGATCAAGTCGTCATGGAAGGCTCCCTCGCCAGTACCCCGCCTGACGCTTGATGCGGTGCAATATTTGCACGGACTTGGCATTGTACTTCTGGGGGTAGACTGGCCTTATCTCGACAATACTGAAGATGTTGCCTTCCTTCTGGAAGATAATGACATGGTCTGGCTGGTAAACCTTGATCTCTCTAAAATAACCGCTCCTGATGTGTTCTTCCTTTCAGCACTACCGATAAGAACCGATCAAAATGGTGAAACCGCATGCAGAGCTATCCTAATCCCATCAATGACTAACTAATGAGCGATCTTGAATTTCTGGATATTACAATCGAATCTACCGCTGAAGAATTGCCAACTCCGGCATCTCGATTCACTTTAGCTAAAGCCAATGGTTCTCTTGACCCGTTTTGTGGTCGCTGCGTGGTGCTTGATTTCTCTGATCGGCTGAATCTGCTGGTAGACGCAGAAGTCCTGAAAAGCGAACTTGAGAAGATACTGCCGGGTCAGACCGAACCACCTGCAATCAAACGCTTTTTAATAAAAACGAAAACTAAAGACTACATGAACATGGCTACGCTTGACTGGCCATCTTGTTTGAAATTGCTTTCTCAATTCGGCGCAGTGCTGGTGGGGTGTGATGAGGGGATAAATGAGGCCCTGTCGGATTCCAAATTGTCCACACTGGTCAATTTGAATCTATCGGCGGTTAAAGGCGGTACCACTGGAATGCTGGTCTCGGGCCCGGAAAAAATCAGCGGTGAAAGCCTGGTGCCATGCCGAGCCGTTTTGATTGACCTCTAACGGTCCGATCACCCTTTCCGGCCAGCGCCCGGTATCATTCAAGACACAGCGGCTGTTTGAATTTCGTACAAGGCCGCTCTGCCCGATTGACGGGCAGCCGTTTTGAAGCGGTGGTCGGCAACCCCATGTGGTTGCCGTGGAGGCTCTCGGCTAGCCGTGCGCGAGGTGATTGCCCGTTGGGCTACAAGTAGAGCTTAGCCCGGGGTTGCCTCCTGGGGGACGGCCCGTTTAAGCCAGTCGATATTGTTGATTACGTGCTCAAAGTGATACATGTTGTCCTGCAGTTTGCGGCTTGACGATGCCTGAATCATCACTTCTTCAAAAACAAGCCCGCTGCGTTCTGCAGCGTTGTATAGAATGCCCGCGTAGTGTTTACCATGCACGAATTTTCCGCGAACGTACAAAACCGTGTGGTCGCCAATTCGGCGGCATGCGGCTTCTTTCAACTCAAAAGCAGGACCATCAGGGTCACCTAACGGTTTAGTATTGGTGTACTGGTTATTCCCGGCATTTTCAAAACCCATAATAACCTGCAGGCGAATAATCTCTTGAGGAGTCAATTTGTCATCGGCTCCATGAGCGGGTTTGAGCGATGTAACTTCTTTAAAGAAAGCAGCTGAATCCGGGTCAACCGGCAATCCACGGCTGAAGAAGAGCAATTCAACCGACGGGTCGAATGCCAGAGTAAAGCTTCTCGACCATGTGTCAGTAAATACATCGGGCTCTCTGGGCATTTCCACCCAACCGTCTGCCATCGAAGTCTTAGCGATAGATCCTATGTTTTCCAGTTCCTTCATAACCTCTTTTTGCTCCTTCGCCTTCTTCGGTGACTCGCCAACTCGAACAAATAAACTTCATTACGGGGAAACGACAATTTGAGAGTAAATGTATCAATTCGACTGTCCGCCAGGGGATTATCTCGGTCCTGAGTCGATTCTTCTATCTACCAACCCTGAATAT
>JAKFUT010000247.1 GCA_021732565.1 Candidatus Obscuribacterales bacterium | reverse complement strand
GGCACCAACGGTGCAACTCTCCCGAATAATCCTGTAATACCTCCCGGCCTGCCCCACAATCCGGTGGGCCCGCCTGCTCCGGGGGCAACCACCGGCACTACGGGTTTCGGTTTCGGTGCAGGTTTTGGACTCCCGTTTGGAGTCGGTGCGATTTATCCATCAGGCAATGTTCAAGAAGCGGAAGCACCCAAGTTTGTACCACCACCGCGAGCGGTGGTAGGACCAATGCAAGTCACTCATGTGAATAGTGGACCGGCAAGCGCCCTGGTCGTCTCAGTACGAAACGTGCTGAGTAACGGACACTTAGAAACCGTGTCCTCGCCGGCTATCGTCGAGTACAACTGGGGACTTCGAGCAGCGAACCTTGCAGCCTATCGCCAGCAAGTTGCCTACCGGCAACAGATGGCCTATCAGCCGATGTCTTATCAAGTGCATCGCGCTGCATTTAAGCGAGCTGTTTACAAGAAACCCGTGCACCATCGCTGGACCGACAACCCGGCAAATTTGAAGTAGTGCAGAACCGAGTTTAGCGTCTCTAACAACCTCTCTGGAGGACTTTCATGAGCAGGATATCTCACATAACATTGGCTTGCATTGCTCTGGCGGTGATCGGATACTCGGCCAACATCGTGTTTAACTGGCACGAACCTTCACCATCAGTGGTACAAGCTGCTAATCCTCCGGTAATGGGCGGAAATGCGCCCAATACTCCGGGCGGAAACCAACCAAATGCCAGTCAACAAGCACCTGTTGCACCGTTTGGCGCAGGGATCAATACCAGTACTCAGAGTTTCCAACAAACCACGCAGACCGTGCCCAACAGTGCGCAGGTTACAACAGTGACGCCGAACGGAACGACCACAAACTTTGTGCGCACCGATCCGCTTACGCCTGTAACTAGCTTGCCGCAAACCGCGACCACGGTCGTTGGCGCGGACGGACGAGCTATTACGACTGTGCAGACGAATCCGAATCAATTCAACAACGGGTTCAACAACGGGTTCTTGCCGCTAGCGGGCGGTCTGTACCCGGGATACGGCATGGGGGGCGGCTATCTCCAGGGTGGCGTAACTACCGGACCGACGCTTAACGGAGTTGTGACCCAAGGTGCAAATCCAAACGAGCTTGGTTTGTATGCGTCATCTTCCCAAGTTAGCGGGCACGTTTTCACCGGAGCTCTGGGCGAACAAACCACCATGTACCCTGCAGATTACTTGCACCGAACAGGAACACTTGGTCCCTTGAGTCAGCAAGAAGCTGCAACCTGGAACCGAATGAACAATAACAGGCAGGTATACGGACCGATGTCTCTTATCCGCGGATCCGGCTCTGATATGCAACCGACTGTAGTGGCATCGAAAGATGTTCTAGTCGATGGCATACCACAACGAGTTTCAGGATCGATCATTATGGAGACAGCCGACGCACCGCTCGTCAGTACCAATCAGTTCGAGATGGAACGAAGTCGCCAACTCGCCATGGATGGTGCTCTAAAGAGTGGGATAGCTTCCGCTAACACTGTTCGCACGAGATCTGCGTGGACACGCATTCGGTCGGGTTGGAGTCGTGCTCAGTGGGAGAAGAATCGCCACAGCTGGGCCGAAACTCATCGCTAGAAAACAGTAAGTGCAATCAGTCATTTTAAGACTGGCGGATAACCCCGCCAGTCTTATTTGATTGCTTCCGTACACACGCTATTTTCCTGAAGTTCCCATGGCGACCGTATTCCAGCATGTGTTATAAAAAAAAGTGGAAGGTGTCTGCTGCATTGAGTGTGGAAATTGAATGCTGAAAATGTTTGTAACCAATGTTGGTGTTAGTGCTCGTACGGGGCTTCCCATAGTAGTTTTACGTGACGATGACGACAACCGATTGCTTGCTATCACAATAGGCCAGCAAGAAGCCGTTAATATTACCCGCGCCATGTCGCGGCTCAATCCGCCCAGACCGCGGCCATTAGATGTTTTGATGAACTTTGCAAAATCCACGGGGTATGCCCTCAAAGAAGTATTAATCGACTTTCTTGATGAGGACACGTACAGGGCAACGATCACCCTGTGGAGAGAAGATGGACACAGTCAAACTCTCGATGCTCGTCCGTCGGATGCACTGGCTCTGGCAGTATCCTGCGCCGCACCTATTTTTGTGGCGCCTGAGCTAACCATGGCAGTGAAGGAAAAGAAAGCGACCATCGTTCGCGACGAAAAATTCACTGCATTTCTTTCAACCTTGCGCGCTTCTGATTTTTCCAACCTGGGAATTTCAGTGAGCGCACCGGAAGACGACGAACCAGCCGCGTGAATTATTGACCGGTAGACAACAGCGGTTTCAAATAACACAGGCCGGCTTAGCGCGTACAGGAAACCGCTGCGAGTCTACAGATTGAAGAACTACGGATTCTTTTATGCTCTGACTGCCGTAAATGCCGCCACACCAGCTTCGGCTACTGCGTGGTCCTGATCACCGGAGCCACCACTTACGCCTACCGCCCCCACTACTTTGCCGTCTAATGTCAGTGGTATCCCGCCGGCGAATATCATCACCTTTCCGTCATTGGAAGCATTAATTCCGAAGAATTGATCGCCTGACTGGCTATGTGAAGCGAGATCCCTGGTCGAAATGTCGAACGCTCGCGACGTCCAGGCCTTCTTGATGGAAATGTCCACGCTACCCAGCCAGGCACCGTCCATACGAACGTGGGCGACCAGATTGCCGCCGGCATCTGCCACGGCAATGTTCATCGGCTGCCCGATCTCTTTCGCTTTTACTTCGGCCGCGGCGATTACCCTTCTTGCGTCTGCAAGTGTCACCATCTCTTATGTACTCCTGTCAAATTTCTATCAATCAACCTCTTAGCCGTGAGCTTCCCCATTGGAAGCGACGGTTAATGCTCGGAACCTGAGTTTTTCGTCATGTCTATCGTAAAGATTCAGGTTGTGGCGCTATAGTCTCACTGCCAGTAGATTTTGTCGATTCCACCCATCTCATCTTCGGTCTTCCATGGCCTGGCACTAATCATTTCACCGGGTTTTCCCGCCTTCTTAATAATTGGGAGACGGGTTCATAATAGGGAATGATAGGAATGTATTTGCCGGAGACTAAAAAAGTGAAATCCTCAGCGAATTTTTCGCTCTTTTATCCGGAAGAGAAATGGGTGGCGCTCAATGGCGAGCAACAGTTTGCCCGATCGGTCTTAACGCACGCGGGTGTCCTTGCGATATTGTTCGCCATAATGACCATACATGGAGGAAGTCGCCCTGTTTTAGATTCGCATGCCATGCATGTCGATCTTGTCCTCTCTGACAGAAACAGCCCTCCACAAACTGTGCAATCTGCGACCAGCGCCACTGACATTGAAACTGAAGGAGCCTCAGCTTCCAGCCTTACTGATAGCGTGGCGCGAACGCCGCTTGAGGTTACGCCCAATAGCAGACCAGCAGGCGATATTGTCAAACCGCCTGAAATTACGCTGGCATCAACCCGTCCAGGACCAGCGATCAAACAATCTTACCAAGCGGGAGAACACGTTCTTTTGCTGAAACAGCCTCAGACCGTGCCAGTTCCCGTCAATACGATGGCAACTTCACCAAACCCGTCGGAGAAATCATTCGGTCCTGTAAAAGAACCGTCATCAGGCACTATTGCCAATGGTGACGGTGCCCGCCATATCGGTGCCCCTCAACCTCACCCCGGCCAGATCAGCCAGACTCCTTCCGCCACAGTGTCAGCGCCCGCTTCCACTGAAACAATTGAACAATCGGTCGGTAGTTCCGAAAAAAACGGTGTTGTCGCGATGGCATCGCCCGGCCAGTCAACCACGCCATCAATTCCCGTGGCACCGGAAACCGAAAAATTCGCAGATTTAGACAGTAAAGCTTGTCTGGCTTTTTATCGGGGAGAACAAATCGCCGCTGAAAATCCCGATGAGGCAAAAAAGCTATACGAAAGCGCCGCACAATTGATGGCCAGGGCCATTCCGGTGCTTGAGCGCGAGCAAAGTGGCCAGTGCGACGAAATGGCGCTGGCATTGAGCAACACAGGTAGATGCTTTGATCATCTTGACCAAAATGAAGCCGCGGCATCTTACTTTGATCGTGCTTCAAAGCTGTATGAAAAGCTGGGAAAACAGCTAGGTATTGAACGTGGTGCTGCCCTTGTGTATTTGGCCGATTCGCTTACTAAGCAGGGCAAATTTGCTGAAGCAGAGAAGCCGCTCAAAGACTCACTTCCCAGCTATTGCACTTACTATGGTAAAGAGAGTCAGTACGTCGCATGGACATATAAGAGACTGGCCACGGTTTGCAAACGACTGGGAAGAGAAGACGAAGCAAACAATTATACAAAGATGGCCAATGCCATGTTGAACCACTAAAGGCGTTCTCCGGCCGCAGCGCATTTATCAATTTAATTAACGCAGCGATTTGCGCACAACCCGAAAATATAAATTCTGTGCAAGCTGTACCAGACCGGTTTCCGGTCCGGGGAACGGCTCTTGTTCCTCGGTGAGTTCATAGCCTTTGCTGCAATACCAATGCAGCAGTTCATCGCGATTAGACAATACCCACATGACACCAGTGTGGCTCTCATAATGTTTAACTGCATAGCTTTCGGCCGCCGACAGGAGCCTGCCCCCAACGCCGCAGTTTTGCAAGTCGGGATTCACAGCAAGAAGGCCTATATGTCCTTCACCACAGGAGTGATTCTCCACCATTACACATCCCGCCATCTCATAAAGGTGAGTTTCGAATATGAGGATGGCGGCATCGGCCGAGCCAATCAGTTGAGCTAACTCTTCGGCAGTCGTGCGAGGGCCTTGCACTAGATGATCTTCGTTTTTCCAGTCAACGGTGGACCTGCCGCCACGATACGCGTCTTGAACGAGTTTCTCCAGCCTTGCAACATCAGCCGCTGTTGCCTTTCTTAACGTCAACTCGGTGCGCTTCTCAGTCAGCGATTGCACAGGTCTTCCCTCCATCTGATTTGGGCTGATGACTTTACCACACTGCTGCGGTGCGTACAAATATGTCAGAGTCGTTTGTTAATCGGCATACATGGGTTATTCCGCTTACAGGGCATCTCTGGTGCCGGGTTTTGTGCAAATTGTTAATGCTGTGGTTCAGCAAGCAATCGCATTGTCGATTTCTTGTAAGTTTGATTTGGAGTCCCCCTTGACGCCCAGATTGGAGAGGTGGCTATGACTACCACAGCTATTAGAAATATTGCATTTATAGGAGCAAACCACAGCGGTAAGACAAGTCTGGTCGAAGCGATTCTGCACCTCACAGGCGGCATCAGTCGCCGTGGGAAGATTCAGGACGGTACAACAACAACCGACTCTGATGCTGAATCCATCGCTCGACAGATGTCCACCGCTGTGGCATCAGCTCATACAGCCTACAAAAATCATCTTATAAATATACTGGACTGTCCCGGATTCGTTGATTTCAGCGAAACTGTCAAATTGGCGCTGTGTGGCGTCGACCTGGCAATCGTTGTTGTTGACTCACAAACGGCGCACATCCATCAGATCGAACCATGGTTGCGATACACGGAAGAAATCGGTTTGCCACGGATGATCTTTTTGAACAAATTAGACAAGCCTGATAGCGACTTCAGTGAAATCATTGAGCAGCTAAAGGTTCTTACCGGTGGAGACGGATCTCATCCGATGGTACCAATTCAGTACCCTATTAATGATGCCACCGGAATATCCGGTTTTGTCGACTTATTGCATCACCAGGCCTTTCGCTTCGGCTCGCGCGGCGAGATGAGTGAAAGGGAGATTCCCTTTGATATTCGGGTTCCAGAAGAAGGTGCTCGCGACCAATTAGTGGAAAGCCTGGCCGATATTGATGATGCAGTGCTTGAGATGGTATTGGAAGGGAAAGAGCTTGCGATCACCGTACTGGAGAAGGATCTACGTGAAGTTGTTCACACCGGGTTTGTGACGCCTGTTCTAATGGGCTCGGCCAATACAGACGCGGGAATTATACCGTTGCTGGATGCCATCATCGAGCTCTGTCCTTCGATTGATGACAGGCACAGGCAATACAGGGATGTAAACGGAGTGGCGATCGAGGTGACCGACACCGGTCCAGTGGTGGCGCAGGTGCTGGCGACTTTCATTAATGGACTATCGGGCAAATTATCACTGGTGCGCGTATTTACCGGTACCATTCGTGGTGACAGCCATCTGGTAGATTCTACATTGTCGGGTCCCGCTGAGCGAGCCGGTGGACTCTATTTGCTGATGGGCAAGAAGACAGAGCCAATTCCGGTTGCTGGACCGGGTTCGATTGTAGCAATAGCACGGTTGGACACTGCGAGGACTGGCGATACGCTGGTCCTCAATGGTACAGGCACTGTAATGTGGACGCCGTCAATGCCGGCACCGCTCTATTCACTTGCAATTTCGCCCCAGCACCGTAGTGATGAAGGTAAACTCTCGACAGTGCTTGCAAAACTTGTCGATGAAGATCCAATTCTAAAAATAGATCGTGATCCCTTCACGCGAGAGTACTGTATGTACGGCCAGGGCGAAGTGCATCTTACGGTGGCCAGGCAGAGGCTTGAAAGGAAATATCACATTCAAATCAAGGCTCGCCGCCCGAAAATTGCTTATAGAGAAACAATTCGCCTTGCTGTGGAAGGACACGGGCGACATAAGAAGCAGACCGGCGGCCGTGGACAGTTCGGAGAAGTGTACTTCAAGATAGAGCCTCTTGAACGCGGCACAGGAAACAAGTTTGGCGAGAGTTTATTTGGTGGCTCAGTACCGAGACAGTACATTCCAGGTGTTGAGAAAGGTGTCATGGAGGCCCTTCTTAGAGGTCCGGTGGCGAACTATCCCATGGTTGATGTCTCGGTCAATCTTTTCGATGGATCATTCCACGAAGTCGATTCGGACGAAATGTCGTTCCGTATGGCGGCCATCCTGGCACTTAGAGATGGACTACCCAAGGCTCAACCAATGATTCTAGAGCCGATCGAAGAGGTGTCGGTTATCGCACCGACTCAATATACCGCTGGAATTCTTGGCCAAATCACCACACGACGTGGTCAAATTCTGGGCTACGGACCCACTACCTCGAGACGAGGTTGGGACGAAGTAACCGCATACGTTCCCCAACGGGAACTGTGGGATTACATCACTGATTTGCGTTCCCTTACCCACGGGCTGGGCTCCTATACGACAAGGTTCTCTCATCTTTCGCCGGTGCCTGCAACTCTGGCAGACGAACTTAAATCTAAGACAAGTAGTGCGGCCAGCGACCATTGAGGTAGTGAGGCAACTGGCAGATCGGATTGATAGCTGCAAAACCTCGGTGATCTACTTGCTCTTGTTTTTCGCCTCGTCCGTTAGCTTCTTGCGTAGTTTATCCCACTGCTGAAGGGCGGTTGAATTTTCGCTCACCGGTGGTGGTACCGGTGGGCGAAGCTTACTGAGTGAATTGCGTAATTCTTTAACCACCACCGAGGCCCGTGGCGGGGCATCAGGCAGCCTTCCCTGATTCTTTCGTCTGGCTTCCATTATGGCCGCGCCCGGGGGGGGAAGCTGAAGTTTCGAAGGCTCAGGCGGAAGTGGTGGCAAAAGATCTGTAATGGGACTTTCCGGTTGAGGATCAGATGATCGAGCAACTTGTTCACCGCGCGTGGTATCAGGACCCCGGTCCGTGGCATGTGCCGGTATCGGCGAAGACAAATTGGGATGAGGTTTTGTAGAGCCTCCGGGGCGCTTAGTTTCAGGCAGCACGATTGCAGTGGTTTGCCTCCCTGTATCTTTCTGCGTTGCATTTGGTTTGAGTAACGGGGGTTTTGCAGTGGTAGCCGCCACGGCAGGTACTGCTGCTGAGTTGTTTCGCTTTTTCGCTTCAAGTGTGGAGCGGCTCATCGAATCGACTGTGTCAGTTTCTCCGTGCGTAACTATGACAGGCCTTACCGCCGTTTTATCGATTTTCAATTGCTTCTGATGATTGAGAACTTCCGCTGTTGCTGAAGCATGCACGCCACTGTATCCGGTGCCCGTTGTCTCATTGTCGTTCTTTCGCGGCGATGCTGGAACCGGCGAAGATGCAGAATTTTCTTTCGTGGTGACTCCCGCTCGCCTTGACGAACCCTGCAATGAGACATTGTAGATCACCAGCAAGCCGAGCATAACGGAAGCGACAATAGCCGCCGTCCATTTTGCGGAGAATTTGCCCGGCTTCTTAGCCCCCGGTTCATCGGGAATAGCTTTGTCGGAGCCAGTGGACTGATCCCCCGGTTGCTTTCCCTGGCTTCCTGTGTCTATGCGAGATTGCGTCAGACTACTCAATTGATTGATTCCGTCTGGACCGACAACATTGCTGCAGGCTTTTATGATCGCGTTTTGAACTTCCCTTGCATTTTGAATTCGTGCATCTGCATCCTTTTCCAGACATTTAAATACTACGGCTTCCAGCGCTCGAGGAATCCGAAGCTGAGGAGTTACGTCGACGAATCGTGGTGGTGTAACGTAGCCGTGTTTATGTAACACGTCGAGAACAGAACCTGCATCGAAGAAAGGATCCTTTCCTGTGAGCATTTCAAACATGACAGCGCCGAATGAATAGATGTCTGATCTTTCGTCTCCGGGTTTGCCGCGACATTGTTCCGGACTCATATAGGCAGGGCTTCCCCAGAATTCTCCAGTCTGAGTCAATCGTTTGTTCTCTTCGCGCAAACGTGCCAGTCCAAAATCCACCACTTTGACAAAATCAAGTTCTTCATCCATGAGCACGATGTTCCCTGGTTTCAAGTCTCGGTGAATAATACCGTGGCGATGGGCGTGCTCGAGGGCACCGGCTATCTGTACCGCAATGCGCGCAAACCTGCTGATATCCAGCGGTCCGTCTTCATTGATTAAGGCTTCAAGGCTGCGACCTTTTAAGAAATCCATCACCACGCAAGGTTGATCATCAGGCCCCACGGTGTAATCATAAACACTGACGATGTTTGGATGACTTAGAGTACTAAGGCTTGCGATCTCTCTCTCAAAGCGCTCGCGATGGACGGCGTTCTTCTCGAACTGGATCTTCATCATCTTAATGGCAACGTAGCGATTGAACCGAAGTTGCTTTGCCTTGTAAACAACGCTAGTTCCGCCCGTGCCCAGAATCTCTTCTATGTAATACCGCCCCTCCAGGGTTGTGCCGATTAGCGGATCCCTGGTGTTCTTGTCACCAGGTTGGTTTGATACCGCTTGATCGTGCTCGCTCATGGGGTCAAATGCCCGCGCTCAGGTAGCTACTCTAAGCTAAATTACCACTATACGCTGAATTTAAAAACCACACCCTGCAGAAGGATACGGTTTGAGACGATCGCTTTCAGTCGGAGAGACCTGTGAAGGGCCCTCTCACAGAAAAGAATCAGCGGTGTCCGCCTCTTCCACCGCCTCGGCCTGGACCGGGTCCGCCACCCGGTCCGCCCATACCTCCGCCCATACCACCTGGACCGTCGGGCGGTCCGGCTTCTGGTCCACCGCCGCCAAATCCCGGACCCGAACCCGGGCCATTTCCGCCAGAACCGCCGCTGCTAGACGGGTATCCACCGGGAAGATCCGCTGGAGCGCCACCGTTACTACCGGGCGTGTTTGATACACTTCCGCCTTCCGGTGCGAATAAATCGATTCCCGCCACCTGGATGCCCAACGTGTGAAACTGTCTTATCAGGGAAAATGCTCTTGCTTCTTGATTGGCAGCAAACGCTTCGTCTATTTGTTTCTTTAATTCAGCCGCTCGGGTGCCGGACTGAGGATTCTTAGACCGCAGCTGGCGAATCAGATTGTCTGCGTGCTTCAAATATAAGGACCTCAGGTGGTCGGCTTCGGGAGGAATGTAAGCGGGATTGGCTGCAGGGCTTGCGGTGGTCTGCGTGGCGGGATCCGGCGGAACGGTATAGCCGGCCGGGCGAGAAACGCCCAATCCTCGCGCAGTTTTCTTTGCCTGCGTAATCTGTTCACGCTGTTCTTTGAGTTTCTCTTCAAGAAATGTCAATTTCTCCTCAACCTGCGTGCCGGTTTCTCCGCTTTTCACGCTAGCCTCCAGCTGTTTGAAGAGGCTCATGAAAGATGCAACCCCGGTTCCGCCCTGGCGCAATGCTTGAATTTCTTTGAGAACTCTTACCCGTCTTGGCGCTTCCACACCTGATTCAACAGGAAGCGGCTCAGTAGCTGCTTGCATCTCCACCGAAGCAAGAAACTGATCGGGGTTCATCTTTCCGCTGGCGTAATCCTGAACCTGCTTGCGAGAAACCTGTACAAGGCGTTCCTTTCCCGCCCTGGTTATCATTATGTTTACCGATGCTATCTGAGCCGGAGCTCCCTCCATGAGCGCTCTGGCGATAAACACCGCGTCAATCTTCATCTCGGTGTCGCTGGCCGCCGGTTGTGCATTGGCAAACACGGTTACAAGCGGTCCTGTATTTTGCGCTTGCACATCGCTAAGACTGACCTTGGCGCTTCGCGCCAATAACGTCAACTGTGCTTCATTCAGTCCGGATGACGCTGTTACCTTTCCGGCAAAATCGCTGGCATGCGCTGGAGCACAGCCCGTCGCCCCCATCGCTAGTACCACGGCCGCAGTCACGAGAAGCTCGTGGCATATGATGCTGACCCTTGAACCAGTAGGATGACAATACATAGTGCAATACTTCCCCGCAAGGCTCGATGCCAAACTCAACATCATGGTGTGTATTAAACTATCGTTGCTTCGGGCATGCTTGCAATTAGCCGGCATTTTAACCAAAGTTATAGACTGGCAGATGACAGGTGAAGCATGAAAAACGAACGAGCTTTCAGCCGCGCAGGGTTCTACAAATTTGTTCTAGACGCGAACCTCATGCTGCATAACAACGTAGCGGAAGCCGGGCGGCAAGTGTTGTCACAATGGCTTTTCCGAAAAGAGAAATCGAGCGCTATCAGCATTCTTGATCTGGCTTGTGGAGGAGCACCAGTCTCCATTTGCAGAATGACCGAGTTCTTCATTTCGTATCAATTTGAATACACAGGCATAGATATCAATCCGGACCAAATTGACAGTGCGCGCAGTTTTTCGTATCCGACTAACTATCGCAGTGTCCAACTGCAGGAAGGAAATGCGTGGGATTTTGTACCACTTACAGGTGGCGCACGTTTTGATATTATATTTAGTGGCATGAACATTCATCACGGCACACCCGGTGAATTGTTCGTGCTACTTCGGCAGATAAGGGAAGCTCTTGCTCCGGGCGGTATTTTCCTCAGTCACGATTTTTTTCGACCGGCTAGTTTTGCGTACCTGAAGCGTCCTGATTTCGATCCGGTTAGCGGGGAACCCTTCGCCATGATGCCACACGAAACATTGAACAAAGAGGATTTGCGTAACGTCCCTGAACTGGCCACCGCCGATGCTTCGATAGATTGGCGCCAGCCATTCATCGCCCGATATCGAGTTGCGCTGACCGACAAGGGCGCTGCCAGTGAAGGCGTTGAGGAAATAATGAATCATGTTCAATCACGCGATTATCCCGTATCGATTGCCGAACTTCAGCAGATAGCACTGTTGGCAGATCTGCCCATGCAAGAAGTGCAGTTGAATTCACAACAGGAACCGATGCGCGGATTCTTTTGCATGATGTGCAGCGAATTCTAGTTCCGGCACCGCAGGAGCCGCCTTCGGGTTTCCCTCGATGCTTCTTGTTTCTTGCAGGGAATTCTCAGACGTTGATTCCATCTTGATTTGGTCCTGTTAGAAGCCTTATGCTCATTCCTCCTTTGGAGAATTCATGACGTGCTGGCAGACCGCCCCGTTGAAACAGATGAGCTTCGTGATGAAGAGTCTATAAAATCCGGGATAACAGACGTTGTCGCGGGCATGCTCTGGTGGACCGCCATCAAACGTCTTGGAAGCGGTCAATCAGGGAGAATCGGGGAGAAGAATGTATCTCGCGACTTAGAGTGATAATTTGTCGATGCTACCACTGGATCTGAGTTGCAGAATTTGTCAGGTAGTCCACTGTTACGATTGACTGTTGACGGAACAGTGGTGATTAATTAATTTGTCCTCAAGGAAATTCCGGCTGGCTGTTGCCCATTAGCGACACCCACAGCAAGCCGAATTCTTAAATGATTGGAATGCTGTTTGCGCCAAAGCGCTCATCTCAACCGAAGGCCGTCGGGACATGGTGACTGTGCGGGTCTGCAGGAATCTCGGCTCCAAGATACAAACCGGTGGGAAACCGGGTGGACGTTAAGAGGGTTTGGAACCAAAATGATCATAATTTTGTAGTAGGTTGTGCCTTTCACCGAGTTGGAATATTAGATGCCGCTGGAACATTTCGAACCATTCAGAGTCGATTAATTAGTATGTGGAGAGGCTGCAGAGCTGATGCTGTGCACTAGACTACTGAAAGATCGACTTGCATATCTTTCCAATTAAGTGTTGACATGAAACGTACAAGGAATCAATCGCTTGCCGGGAACAGAGACAACTCCAACCGACCCCACCCTTGAGCCCTCATGGAAACAGCGGTCGACAGTCGTGTCTAAACGACGACGAGCAATGCTTTGGTCGGGGCTCGTGTTCATTGTTGGAGCCGCCGTTCTGGCGTTTATGATGTTTCGTCCTGTTGAAAAAATTGAACGTAAGAAAGAACGTGCAATATCAGTAAATGTGGCCGTGGCAACCGTCAGGCAACTTCCTCTGGAAGTTCGCAGCATAGGCAATGTTACTGCTTATTCGGTCGTCAACATAACTCCACAGGTAAGCGGTCAATTGCAGAAGGTCTTCTTTCAACAGGGTCAGTTCGTCCACAAAGGAGACTTACTCTTTCAAATAGATCCGCGTCCATATGAAGCGGCGGTAGCACAAGTGCTTGGTACCATAGCAAAAGATAATGCCCAGATCGCAGCCGCAGAGGCTAACCTGGCACGAGATCAGGCCCAGGTCGGGCAGATGCGGGCAAATATGGAAAGAGATCAGGCGCAGGCAAAATTTGCCAACGTGCAGAAATATCGCTATGGCATGCTGGCAAAAGAAGGTGCCATAAGCCAGGAAAGCAGCGATCAGGTGAATAGTGGGGAGGCTCAGGCCACTGCATCGGTTCAATCTGATCGCAAAGCAATCGAGAATGCGCAGGCCGTCACCGAGGCAGACAAAGCGCTCATTCAAACCGCAAAAGCTTCAGTGAAATCTGATGACGGGATTCTGGCCAACGCGAAACTTCAACTCCAATGGACAAAAATATTTGCTCCTATCGACGGGCGCACAAGTAGCTTCAATGTCAATGCCGGCAACATTGTGGCTGCTAACTCTCCCACGCCTATCGTGTCCCTCATGCAAGTCAGCCCCATCTACGTAACGGCCAGTGTTCCCGAACAGTACCTGAACGAAATTCGGCGCACCAAGCAGGCTCTGCATATGCAGGCGCTCGTAGAAGGGCAGAGGACCGACTCTGTGGGCGGAACGATTAGTTTCATGGAAAATACGGTCAACGTAAACACTGGTACGATAGCCTTGCGCGGTACATTTGAGAATAAAGATGATCACCTTTATCCGGGCCAGTTTGTCGATGTTGTTATAACGCTGCCGCCAACTGGAGATACGGTGGTTATTCCTTCTAGAGCGATTCAAACCTCACAGAAAGGACAAGCGGTTTACGTGGTGTCAAAGAATAATACCGTGGAACTCCGCCCTGTGAAGGTCGGAAGAATCTTCGGCGAAGAAGCAGCACTTACCGATGGGTTGTCGCGAGGCGAGACGGTGGTCACCGACGGTCAGCTACAGCTAGTTCCCGGCACAAAGATTGTCGTTCAAAGCGATCAAAAACGAAGTTCGCGACGGCGGTAAGCGCCAATGAATTTGTCTGAGATTTTCATTCTTCGTCCAGTTATGACAACGCTGGTTAGTGCTGCGCTGGTTATCTTCGGGCTCATCTCTTACTTTATCTTACCGATTAACGATTTGCCGGCCGTAGATTTTCCCACCGTCTCTGTAAGCGCCACATTGCCAGGAGCAAATGCAGAGACGGTAGCTTCCGCGCTTGCTACGCCTCTGGAGCGTCAATTTACCACAATTGCCGGCATCGACAACATGAGCTCTGTCAGCTCACAGGGGTCCTGTCAAGTCACCTTGCAGTTTGACTTGAAGCGAGACATTGATGGTGCCACTCAAGATGTTCAGGCCGCCATCATTGCGGCGCGATCATACCTACCAACAAATTTACCGACGCCCCCCACCGTGAGGAAGGTGAACCCGGCTGATTCTCCGATCTTGTTCATTGCGCTCAGTTCGCCCACCTTGCCGCTATACACGGTAGATGAGTATGCGGAAAATTTGATTGCCAGCCGCGTCTCAATGGTCTCCGGTGTTGCACAAGTGCAAGTCATGGGATCTCAGGTTTATGCTCCGCATGTGCAGGTAGATCCTCGCAAGCTCGCCGCGTACGGTCTTGGTTTCGATCAGGTGACGGCAGCGATCCGAAGCGCCAACGTCAACTTGCCCACGGGAACCTTGTTCGGGCCGGACACCACATACAACATCGTAGCCAATGGCCAGGTCAGCAATGCAGCTACGTTATCACCAGTGATAGTGTCATACAGAGATGGGGCTGCCGTACGTTTGCAGGATATCGGGCGTGTTATAGACAGCGTGCAAACTGATAAAGTGGCGAGTTGGTTCAACAATACGCGGGCAATTATACTGGCCGTGCAGCGGCAGCCAAATACGAACACTATCAAAATAGTAGATGACATTCGAACTCTCTTGCCCACATTCAAAAGCGTCATGCCTGGCTCTGTCGAAGTGAATGTTCTCTATGATCGCTCTCAATCGATTCGTAGATCTGTCGATGACGTAAAGAAAACTTTGTTGCTAACCGTAGGATTGGTAATAGCTGTTATCTTCCTTTTTCTACGAAATCTATCTACCACAATTATTGCCAGCGTTGCTCTACCGGTTTCGCTAATTGGCACGTTCGCGGCGATGAAACTGCTCGGATTCACTCTCAACAATATATCTTTAATGGCACTAACGCTTTGTGTCGGCTTTGTGGTGGATGATGCGATTGTCGTTCTTGAGAATGTCATCAGACATATAGAGCTTGGGGAATCACCCTATACGGCGGCTATTAAGGGCTCAAGGGAGATTGGATTCACCATAGTCTCAATGACACTCTCTTTAGTAGCCGTGTTCATTCCTATTCTGCTCATGGGAGGCATAGTCGGACGACTATTCTTTGAATTCGGCGCCACCATGACTGTGGCCATTCTCATTTCCGGATTTGTCTCATTGTCTCTTACACCAATGCTCTGTAGTCGATTCTTGCGGGTAAAGAGGCACACTGACGTCGACGGCAAGGATAACCGCGGGCTCTTCTGGTTCCTGGAGTGGGGGTTGCTAAAGCTGAGCAGCCTATACGGTGTTTCGCTTCGCCATGCACTTCATCATAAACTTTATGTGATCGCCTCGTTCTTTCTTATGCTCATCGCTACCGGCTATTTGCTTCAGGTTGTGCCCAAGGGATTTCTTCCCAGCGAAGACAACGGCATGATTGTTGGTTCAACTCAAGCCGCCGAAGGAATTTCATTTGAAGAGATGGTGGTCCATCAACGGAAAATTGCAGAGGTTGTGTCGAAGAACAAGAACATTGCACGGTTTATGTCAAGCGTCGGGTCAGGCGGTCAAAACTCCGGTGTGAATCAAGGCCGTGTGTTCATGGTACTTAAACCGCAGTCCGAGCGAAAACTTAAAATCGATGAAGTGGTGCAAGAACTTCGCCGCAGCACGGCAAATATCCCGGGCATTCGCCTCTTTATGCAAAACCAGGCTACCATTCGCATCGGCGGGCAACAGAGTAAGGCTCAGTATCAACTAACACTTTCAAGCGCGAATACAACTGAGTTATATCGTGTGGCTGCTACGCTTGAGAAAAACATGAGAGAGCTGGCGGAACTCCAAGACGTAAATAGCGATTTGCAGATCAGAAACCTCCAGTTAGACCTGAAGATAGATCGCGATAAGTGTGCTCAATTCGGGGTGTCTGTACAACGGGTTCAGGATGCCCTTAACAGCGCCTATTCCTCCAGACAGGTATCTGTTATTTACACTCCGTCAAATCAGTACTGGGTAATTCTGGAAGTTCTGCCCGAGTATTACAAAGATCCGACTATGCTTAACTGGTTCTTTGTCAGATCGGATTCCGGCAAGCTCATCCCCTTGCTTTCGCTGGCGAGCTATAAGATGGGGGCCGGACCGCTCCAGATCAATCACTTGGGCCAATTTCCTTCAGCAACACTCTCATTCAATCTTAAACCGGGCGTACCATTGAGCGACGCTGTCACCAGGGTAAAAGAGCTGGCAAAGAAAACTGTTCCTTCCACCATAATCTACAGCTTTCAAGGTACGGCACAGGCATTTGAGGCATCGATGTCTAATCTGGGAATCTTGCTGGTGGTATCGATTATGGTGATTTACATCGTCCTTGGAATTTTGTATGAGAGTTTTATCCACCCGTTGACGATTCTCTCCGGGTTGCCTTCGGCCGGATTGGGCGCATTACTTATTCTGTTGCTATGTCATCTTGAATTGAACATCTATAGTTTTCTGGGCCTCATTCTCTTGATTGGAATAGTGAAGAAGAATGCAATTATGATGGTGGATTTCGCCGTGGAGAAATCGCGCAGGGAAGTTATTTCAAGTGAGGATGCGATCTTTGAGGCCTCAATCACCCGATTTCGTCCAATCATGATGACGACCATGGCGGCGCTTTTCGGCAGCCTGCCGATTGCAATCGCAATGGGCGAAGGAGCCGAATCGCGACAACCACTGGGGCTGACGATCGTTGGCGGGCTTTTGGTTTCGCAGGTTGTGACGCTCTACATTACGCCGGTATTCTACGTTTACACGGATAGGCTGCAACAGTGGCTAATTGCAAGGCGCAAACAGCCACTAAGAAAGGGAGAGGTTACGTGAATATCAGTTCACTGTTCATTGCTCGCCCTGTCATGACCACCCTGGTCATGTGCGCCATTGCTTTGTTCGGGTGGCTTGGCTATTCTTCTTTGCCAGTCAGCAGCCTGCCCAATGTCGATTTCCCTACATTACAAGTTACAAGCGGATTGCCAGGTGCCAGCGCAGAGACCATGTCATCAGCCGTATCGATGCCTCTGGAAAAGCAATTCGCTACTATTGCCGGACTTACGCAAATGTCGTCCACCAGCACGCTGGGACAATCGCAGATCACACTGCAGTTTGATCCGGACCGAGGCATAGATGGTGCATCGTTGGATGTTCAGGCGGCGATTACCGCTGCTTCGAAACAGCTACCACCGCAAATGCCGACACCGCCGACATTCTCCAAGGTAAACCCGGCCAGCCAGCCGGTCATATATCTGGTTGTGAGTTCGGAAACGTTGCCTCTGCATCGAGTTGATTACTTCGCTGAGACACTACTGGCCCAGCGGATTTCACGAGTTACAGGCGTTGCACAGGTACAAGTAAACGGACCGCAACCATATGCAGTGCGCGTACAGGTGAATCCGCAAAGATTGGCTAGTTACAAATTGGGCGTTGATGATGTTATGAGCGCCGTTGTAAACGCCAATCAAAACCAGCCCACTGGCACTCTGTGGGGAAAACATCAAGCTTTCACCATACAGTCGGATGGGCAGCTGTTGAATGCAGAGGCATACCGCTCGGTGGTTCTTAGCTATCAGAATGGATCTCCTATTCGTCTTAACGACGTGGCGACAGTTGTCGATAGTGTTCAAAACGACAAAGAGGGCGGCTGGTTTAAGGGCAAACCGGCCGTTATTCTCGCTGTGTTAAAGCAACCGGGGGCCAATACAATTCAGGTAGTGGAAAGCATCCGAAAACTACTGCCAACTTTCCAGGCGGCGGTGCCACCGTCGGTGTCTCTTGAGATTCTCTACGATCAATCGCAAACAATTCGAGACTCTGTGAATGATGTTCAGTTCACGCTTCTCCTCACCATCGCCCTGGTGATCGGAGTGATTTTTCTGTTTTTGGGAAATTTATCTGCGACCATCATTCCAAGCCTGGCCCTGCCCGGCTCGATTTTTGGAACTTTTGCTGTTATGAAGTTCCTCGGTTTTAGCCTCGACAATATGTCGTTAATGGCCTTATCTCTGGCAGTGGGTTTTGTTGTCGACGATGCCATTGTGATGCTAGAGAATATTGTCAGGCACATGGAGCTGGGAGAATCACCTCACGTGGCAGCGCAGAATGGCTCCAGAGAGATAGGATTTACGATTCTTTCCATGACACTGTCACTGGTGGCAGTGTTTATTCCTGTTTTGTTGTTACCTGGAATTGTTGGCCGGTTGTTCAACGAATTTGCTGTAACTATCTCCGTGGCGATACTAATCTCCGGGTTCATTTCTCTCAGCCTCACCCCCATGCTTTGCAGCCGTTTTCTGAGAGAGAGAAAACAAACACACGGACAGATTGAGACTTTCACTAACAGCATCTTTGAGCATGTGCTCAGCCTATATCAACGTTCCTTGCGCTTCGCCCTCGATTGTAAATTGCTGGTTGTGATCGTCTTCATGGGCATGTTACTTGCTACTACATTATTGCTCATGGTGATTCCTAAAGGATTCATGCCAAACGAAGATACCGGCCAAATAGTTGCAATGACGGAGGCGGCGCAAGGTACTTCTTACGAATCGATGATTCGCCTTCACGAGCGAATTTCGAACCTGATCGCAGCCGACCCGAACATTGAATCCTACATGTCTAGTATCGGAGTTGGAAACGGGAGCCCGAACATAGCGCTGAATCAGGGGCGCTTTCTGCTGGTATTGAAACCGAAAGATCAACGATCTCTTTCCATTGATCAAGTGATGGGAGAACTGAGCGATAAATTTGATTCGGTACCGGGAATCAACGTATTTCTTCAAAACCCCCCCACTATTGCCATCGGTGGACAGATTAGCAAAAGTCCCTATCAATACACATTGTCGAGCCCGAATACAGCTGATCTCTACGCTGCTGCAAACGCACTGCAAGAGCAAATGAAAAAACTGCCCGGCATAGTCGACGTTACCAGCGACATGCAGGTGGAGAACCCCGAGGTTCATCTCGATATCGATCGAGACAAAGCATCTGCCATGGGATTGTCGATGCAACAAATCGAGGATGCACTCGACAGCGCTTATGCAAATCGACAGATCTCCACCATGTACACCCAGACAAATCAATATGCGGTAATTATCGAGGTGCAGCCGGAATTCTATCGAGACCCCGGCGTGCTGCGGCAACTATTTATTCGCGCGTCGCCGGGAAGGCTTGTACCGTTGGACACCGTGGCAAAGATAACCACAGGCATAGGACCGCTGCTTGTTAATCATCTGGGCCAATTTCCGGCCATCACCATTTCATTCAATTTGGATCATGGTGCTGCTCTGGGCACTGCAATTACGCAGATAAAAGAGTTGTCGAAAACAGTTGTCCCTAAAACTGTGACAGCGGGCTTTCAGGGATCAGCTCAATCTTTCCAGGATTCCTTTCAAAACTTATCTGCGCTTCTCTTGATTGCAGTTGTAGTGATTTACATTGTGTTGGGAATCTTATACGAAAGTTTCATCCATCCCATAACTATCTTATCCGGCTTGCCTTCTGCCGCACTGGGTGCACTTATTACCCTTTTGCTCTTTCATCGAGAACTGGATATTTATGGGTTTCTAGGGCTGATTATGCTGATTGGCATAGTAAAGAAGAACGCAATTATGATGATTGACTTTGCTGTGGAGGCTGAGCGCAAACATGGAATGGCGTCCGAGGAGGCAATCTTTCAAGCCTGTATCACACGCTTTCGCCCAATCATGATGACCACACTGGCCGCCCTGATGGGTGCGGTGCCCATAGCGATGGGAATCGGCGCCGGTGCAGAATCACGGCAACCGCTCGGATTAACCGTAATGGGAGGCCTGCTTGTGTCTCAGCTGGTAACTCTCTACATCACCCCTGTCTTTTACATTTATTTCTCGCGCCTTCAACGAAAGAAAGCACCCGCTTCTGAGCCAGTTTCATAAAATCGAGGGGACCGGCGTCGTCTGATCTCATCGCATTGCCTTTGGTTTCAGTTAAATGTGAGGTTGTTTGAGGAAACCAAGTTTAATTTAGGAAGCTGGTTTGGGTTCTTGGCAACCGGGAATAGTGTAAGAGATCTGCTATGCGTTCTGTCACTGGGCCGGGGGAAGGTTGATGAATTTCTTGCTGAACATCCTGCGAAGGAAACGACAAAGTTTCCCGACCGTCGAGGATCAGAACTTTGTAATTTGCGACCACGACGAACTCTCAAGAGTTTGCGGGGGCTTCGGAACCGTCGCGCCCTATGATGATCTTCCACCGCCATCAGTTAATTCGCCCCCTCTGCCCCCACTGCCAAATCCTCTAACCATTACGAATTCCTCCCTCATTGATATTTAGGTCAATCTGGCCGGGGACAATGATTCTTCGTCGCAGTTGTGGTCCACCCATACAGTGCCCCTGGTCCCTCGAAATGTGCGATGAGCCTTTCTCTGGATTGATAACTTAATCTGGTGGAATATGTCATCCTCAAAGTGCCGCCGGTAAGGATTCAGAAAAATGCGTTCACCAATAACATACATATGTTCTGCAGTTTTTGCCATTCTTGGAGTCATTGCATTAGAGGCTTTTGCTCCAAAAGAGTATCAGGGAATATTGCCAGCGGTTATAGTCGCTGGCTTCTCGGCTTGCATTGGTAGCACAATTGGCTGCATCGTCTCAATATTTGCAGATTTGTACCAGACTAACAAAATGTGACTCCCGCGCATTAAGAAACTGGTTCTGGAGAATCGGCTGTGTTGCGTCGTGTTCGGATTAGTGTAATATTCAGAAAAACAGCAGAACCGCTTTGGCGCAACGGCGCAATGGATTCAGAGAAACCGTGGAATCTCTGAACGGGCAGGCGGTCGCTGGTCTCGGCAAATCCGGCCGCTGCTGGAATTCGCGTCCCGGGATTAGTGTAATATTCAGAAAAACAGCAGAACCGCTTTGGCGCAACGGCGCAATGGATTCAGAGAAACCGTAGAATCTCTGAACGGTCAGACGGTCGCTGGTCCCGGCAAATCCGGCCGCTACGGGGATTCGCGTCCCGGGTAGCGTGTACCATTCAGAAAAACAGCAGAACCACTCGTGGCGCAATGGATTCAGAGAAACCGTAGAATCTCTGAAC
>JAKFUT010000356.1 GCA_021732565.1 Candidatus Obscuribacterales bacterium | reverse complement strand
AGACATCACGACCAATCTTTCGGCTGGAAATCTGGCATTGGGCGACAAGGTCTCTCAGACTGCCAGTGGAGCAATCAGCACTACCGTCTCGAACGGCAATTTAACCGCCGGTAATACCACGTCGTTTCGTGCCAATGGCGCAGGCATTAGCACCAGTGTTCTGAACGGCAACTTCTCAGTTGGTACACGATCAACTTACACGGCAGCTCAAGACGTTGTTTTCTCGATACCGGCTGGCTCTTTGAGTATGGGCGATCAGGCATCAATAACGGGCAACAATGTCCAATTTCTCGCCAACGGGGCTACGTCGCTTGGTAGCGCTGGCGGGGTCAGTTTCAACATAACCGCAACGGCAGCAATTACTGGCAGTACCGCGGCTGGCACATTTGTAGTTTCCGATGGCGCAAACTTCGCCGCCGGAACCGACATTTCGCTAACCGGGTTTTCCGGTGTCACGGTGGGGCAGGGCGGAAACACCGTCACTTTCAATGCCAATGCCGCCATCACCGCCACCAGCGGCAATGGTGCTGTAATGGTAGGCGATCGCGTTTCGCTAACCGCCGGTACGAATTTGCAACTGCAAGCTGCCACGGGCATAGGCATTGGAAGCGCAGGTGGCAGGGGCTCATCGCTCTTTGCCGGTCGTGTCGCTGCCGGTTATTTTGCCGGCAGTACGCAGATGGCCGACTACGACATGTCTGCCATCACAAACCCCGGACAAGTGTTGATTCAAACTACTGCCGGCTCCATCTCCCTGGGCGACAACATGCAGGTGCGAAGCATAGGAGCCAGCGTCGGTCTTAGCGCACCGGGAGATTTCAACTTCGGCACCAATAATCGCCTGTTTGCGCAAGGTGGAAACGTATGGCTCAACGGAGCCGGCAAGGTTAACTTCGGCACCTTCAACACCCTTACTGCAGTAGCACGAACGGTACCGGGCGTTCCCGATATCAAAATTGACGGTCAGACAATTCACGATTATCAGGGCGGCAACGTGGCCATTGATGTCAGTGGAATAATTCCCAACTACGATCAGTACCTCACGACAAATTACGTCATGACACGCAAAGCCGGCACCACATACACTGTTACTGGCAGTGTAGACATCGCAAATACCACCCCGACAATCAGCAACGGCGGCACGCTCATACTCTTTACGAGCGGTCCTGGAACCATTTCCGCCCGCGACTCGGTAATGGTCTCTAACGGCGGTGTTATCTACATCGACCCGCCGGGAGACATCAACATAAACAATATCGCCATCAATGCCTTTGGTCCGGGGCTCATTCCTCCGCCACCTCCGCTCCCGCTGGTGGCGGGTGCTGTTGTGGCGCTTGCACCGACTGTAACTTCGAACCAGGCATCTGTCGCTACTATCACCGGTGCTGGTTCACCCCCGGCACTGCCACCACGCCAGATTGTGCCCACTGATACGCAGGACATGCAGGTGTCGCTCAGGCAAGAACCGGTGGCGGCGTATGAGTTGTTGCACACCGGGCAAGAGGTTGAAGTGACCGGATTTTGCCAGCCATTCCTTCTTCAAAATGACGATGAGGCGGGGCTGCTCGGTACACCCGGTACCATATTCGTGCGCGAAGAAGGACCGGGAGAGACGGTATCTCTAAAGGGCGGCAAGCTTCTCGTGGTTTCGGGACGAAAGCCAATTTCAGTGCAAACGAGTAAGGGAACCGTTCTGGTTCCCGCCAGCAGCACTGCAATCATAGAGCAGCAAGCAGCCGGAGCCGTACGCGTGGCAGGAATAGCAGGAAAGGCCTCGCAGATAACGTTCTCGAACGGGGTCGACCGAAGAATTCTGGAAGCATTTCCGGGACAGGAGATAGCGGCGGGCGATGTAGACGCGGATGATGAAGAACTCATTCCCACCGACGGCATAGACCGTGAATTGATTTCCAGCTCGATTATATTTGCGAAGTCGCGTGTACTGGTGAAGAGATTCCGCGGCGATCAAATGGCCAATCTCGAAATGGTTCTGCATTGCAACTCCACCCACAGGCTACAGCGTCGAGTTGATAAAGATAGAGAGAGCATGCGCGCCGCTGATGCATCTATCAAAGAGCCGTCCGGACCTGCTCCACAGATGCACCAGGCGCCACTAGCGCCGGTGGCATACAACGTCCCTCTGTCCATCATTCCAGCTCAACGAAACATTTTGCCTCTGCCTGAAGCTCGGATCGTCAGCACTCCAGATGCCCGCATTCAGCCCGACGGAAAGGGCAAGCTGATGGTGCGCGGTGGTGAGGCGCTAATCGAAGCTCAATCTACGATTCTGGTGAATCTGCAACACTCCACTGTCAGGTTGAACGCCGGCGACATACTGCTAGTTGATACCTCCTACAATCAGGATAGAATTCAACTTCTCTGGTCATCGAGTTCCAAATCTGCCTGTGTCATTGCTTCCGCCAGAATGATCAATCTGGCTCCCGGCGCAGAAGCCATTGTTTCATTCGGCAGTGTCCCGCGCGCTAACGACGGTCTTTCTAGACGGCGCATCGTTCGCCAGAAGCTAGACGGACAGCGCCAACTGGCCATGAGCGAAGTGTCGCTGGTATCAGTTATGACAATGGATAACCTGATGCTGCAGCTTCTACGCAGCACAGACCATAATGATCATCGTTCAATGCAAAAGATCAAAAAGATGGCTGCAATTCTCTCAGTGGTCTTTGCCAAACACGGGCAATTCAACAATTCCGAAGCAAACTAAACTAGTACTGCGGTGGCTGTCTCACCACCTGGCAGTTGGCTTACCAGGCTTGTCGCGACCAAATGTAAAATTCAACGGCGTGCTTGCCTGTTTCGGGAAACGACATTGCAATTTGTCCTGAGTTTTCAATCCGGCCCGACTTGAAACTCAGGTTTGTGAAATCTGTCTGGCTGGTGACAGGTGGTTGTGAACTGTCACTATGAAATTATGCGGGAAACGCATAATTTCTTACAATCCAATCCCTCTAATCTTCCGATTACAGGGACTTTCGGGATTTAGTTGCTAAGAGAAAATATGCATCTCGTGCATAAAATCATAGGTGAATCCTGCCACTCACCGGCAGTGAAAGCATACGTAAGTCCAGAATCAACTTAATACCGGGCACCTGACTGTGGTTTGGCAAAAATCGCCAAAGCCAGACGAAGACGGGGAGGCCGCTTCAAGACAAATTTGCCGTGAAATTCCTCAAGTTAGTCGCCGAGGCGCACGCCAGGCAACTTGCGCAATGCATTCACCGCTTCACCGCGGGAATAATCACTGTTTCGCATCTTTTGCTGCGCTTTCAAAGCAGCAACTACAATTGTTCTTGGTAGAGCCCTTGTTTGAACTAACGCCCGCCCCAGAGGAATTTCTCTTTCCCGAGCAATTCGAAGCAACTCTTCGATCTGCTCCGTAGTGAGAATTCCGGCCTCGACCAGAAGCTCTCCAAGCTTTTCCTTATCACCTTCAATATGCACGAAACCGGCATCGGCCAGTGCTTTCTCCAGAAAGAGTCCTTCCAAAGTGCGGCTGGCGTGATCTTGTACATAAGGATTATCATCTTCTTCTGCAAGGTATTCGAGTAAATCCAGCGGCAGCGAATAATGACCAGATAAAGCAAATCTGACATAAACACTTTCATCACGCACTAGCTGCTCGAGAACATCTCGCAGCACCTGTGGATTTTCCGCAACGGCTATGCGCACTTCAGGATTGTCATCAGATGACAAATCACGGAGCATATCCTCAGGCGTGCACGGATTTTCCGCTAACCGCCTCCTCACCTTATGATCCCGTTCGGCAAAGAGTTTCCGCAATTCCATAACTGGAGTTTCCGGGTTACCTGCTTTGAGGTAATTCTCATGAACGGCCATTTCAATCATGTCCTCGATGCTCCGACTTCCCGCTATGTACCCAATGGTAGAGCAAATACAACACGCAATAACGAGGTCAAGCTTTTCACGCCTGGCTTGCCAAGCGCAATCAGATGAACAATGCCGCTTCACAGTTGCAATATTATGTTTCAATTGCGAAACAATTTCGCATGTCAGAGGCCCGGCTCACATCTCTCACTTGTAACTTTTAAACTCACGCTAGACCGCTCACATGTTCTTCTACTCAAGTTGCTTTCTATGCGATTTTGACCATCTGCTTTTATGCGTACCTGACAAGGCAACTAATCGCGGACCGAACACATCCTGTAAGCACAGGAAAACCACTGCACCAATGGGGCATTGGCATTTCTCATTGCTGCACAAGGAGTGTTTCTGCAACAACATTTTTGGCTTCATAATTATGATAATCCGTACAACCCGACTATGGTCGTCGGTTTTTCTCTTGCCTGCTATGCTGGCGCTTACACCTTACTAAAGGCGCTTGTGGCAGGGCTTTCGAACTTAGAAGCTTAGCCCGGTGCAAACAAATCAACCGCGAAGATGCCAGTTGCCAATTGCGTCTGCCAGCCTAACTGCGTCCCTGACCGAGCATTTGCCGCACCAGCCTTTCAAGGGTCTCCAGACGTGAGGAGATCTCTCCCACTGCGCTGAAGTTTTGCTTTTTACGCTCAGTTTCCATCACGGCTTCCAGCAAGAGTTTCTGTTCCTTCATCTGCTTTGCCTTGACTATCTTGTCTTTCGTTACAAAATATCCTTTCTCAGGCGAGAACCTTGACTGTTTTGGAAGAAGCCTCTTCTCCGCATTCCATGCCAGCGGTTTACGTTCGGGGGTGCTCAGCAGCGCTTTCAGTGCCGCACCGGATAATGTGCCGTGCTCTGGAAAGGAGTTCCCTTTCTCCGCTTCCAATTTCCTTCTGGCAATAGCTAATGCTTCCGCCGCTGCAATGCGAGCCATCTGAGCGCGCAACCCTGTTCGCTTCTGCGTCTGTGGACAAAGAGGTCCCTTATCCAACCCATCCAATTTTCCAAGAAGAAAAAATAGTCCCAGCAATCCCAAAGGGAAAATCGGTGCGGCGAAACCAGACAGGCAGCCTGCCATGGTCGTCACGTTCTGACGCTCGCCTTTGTCTTTCAAGAACTTATTTCTAAGCTCAATAAATTCGCGAGACTCACCGCCGGAGGGTTTGCCACCTTCCAGTTTCTCCGATAGTGCTTTTACCAGGAGGTTCTCCAGGTCTTCGTTCATATATTCTTGTTACACTTTTTAGAATCTAACGCCAGCTATCGTGCTCGTCAGTCGCCATTCTTCGTTTGTTTGGACCAACGCACCGTACTTCAATACCTTATTTAAGCCTGAGTTAATGTGACCGAACACTGGGGAAATCACGCACCCGCGGGCCGGATGGTGAAAAGTACCGCCAATCGGCGCAATACGGAATGGGCATTCTCCCACTGAGTCATCACAATGTAAAACACTTAAACTGGCAGTGGTTATCGGGTAATTGGAGGCACGGTCAGACTTCCGCTAATCCAGACAAAAAGTAACGCGCAGGAAAGTGCCAGCCACGCCGCAAAAATACCAATCTTCGCCCCGATTCCTGCTTTTTCCGGATATCTGTCGGGATGCTTGGAACCCGAAAACAGTCCGACGACTCCCAAAAGTGCCAGGAGAAATGACTGCAGAAACCACCCCAGTGCAATCAGGATCAATGCCCCCGGAATCTTAAACCATGGAGCAACGGTCCTCATCACAAACCCGCCATCAAGCGGGTTGGCAGGTACCAGCTGCAACAGGTTCAGTGCCACTCCAAACAGAGCTGCGTGAGAGAGAAACTCAAGGTTGTTGGCCACCCCCCAGTAGAAACACGCCACGGCGCACGCCCCGCCAATGAGCGGACCGGCCAACGCAGTCCATGCCTGGGTTGCCTCGCTTTTCGGTAATTCCTCCATGGAGGTTATCGCCCCAAAGAAAGGGATGAAAACAGGCATCTTCGGTTTCAAACCACAGGCTTGCATCCAGATAAAGTGTCCCATTTCATGCATAAGCAGCAAGAGAACTACTGCCACAGCCCAGGGCCATCCCAGCCGCATCGCATAGATACCGATGCTCAATCCGAAGGAAATGATAAACACTTTGTACTTCAAGACTACCAATGCAAGCATGCCCAACATGCCGAACATAGATTTGCCTTTTCTTTCGGTAGGTTGCTGATCTGTCATTCTGAGCACTCAAGTTGCTGGCGCGGCCAATAAAATAATATTAGCCCTTTTTGCGTCCAAACGGCGGAAGCCCCTTTGTTAAGCATTCGCCACCGTTGGATACAGTTTGCCAACTGAACGCCAAGCCTTTGCACCGAGTCCGTTAAAGTGGTATCAAAGATAATTATTCCATCTCCTCTTGTGCGGGGTTTCTCTGGTGTCATCATCGCTCACAACCGGCGGTCGTCAAGAGGCGCCTGGCAAGAGAAGGCTTCTTTATCCCCTTCGCTTCGCCGAGCAATATTTCGGCAATGGCATTCGCCTGATGGGCGGAACACTAATATTGCTGTACAAGACCTGGTCTTGTATTCTGCGCGGAAAGATTGACTGGGGCGAAACATCGAGACAGTGCGAAATGGTGGGAATCAAATCGTTTCTGGTGGTGAGCATCACTGCGCTCTTTACCGGATTCGCGATGTCGTTGCAAATCTCACGCGAACTTGTACTGTTCGGCGCTGATACTGCCATCGGCGGAGTAGTATCATTGGCGCTCATCAGAGAAATTGGTCCGATCACAGCCGGCGTTACGCTGGCTGGTCGCGTCGGATCGGCTATAGCAGCCGAATTAACAACTATGATGATCACGGAGCAAATTGACGCGCTGAAAGTCATGCGGATAGATCCAATTGAATTTCTGGTCGTTCCCAGATATCTGGCAGCGATTTTGATGATGCCGGTTCTATCGGTGTACGCAATGTTTATCGGCCTTCTGGCCGGCATTGTCATTGCTTACACCGCTGCAAACTTGCCTGTAGCCACATTCCTCGATTCGGTGAAACAGACCATTCTCGATCGCGATTTCGTCGTACACTATCTAAAAGCGTTCATCAACGGCACCATCGTTGCCTCGTTTTCATGCGCCATCGGGCTGAGCACACGTGGAGGCGCAGAAGATGTGGGCATCGCCACCACTCGTTCCATAGTTTGGACAATGACAATGGTCTTTGTCTTCAACTTCCTGGTTACTTCTCTGACATATGCACCTCGTTAGGAGCACCACTGATGGCGGACAATAATCGCAAACCAGCGATGAAAGTCGTTGATATCTGGAAGAGCTTCGACGATCGCGAGATTTTGAAGGGAATCAGTTTCGAGGTTTACCCGGGCGAGATTCTCGGGATAATCGGTCCATCCGGTTGCGGGAAATCAACTATCCTGAAGATTATGTGCGGTTTACTCGATCAAGACCGGGGAGAGGTTATCAAGAATACCGACGACGTGGGGCTTGTTTTTCAGGGATCGGCGTTACTCAATTCCTACACGGTGGGAGAGAACCTGGCACTGGCTCTTCGGGGCCAGAAAATGTCGAAAGAGCAAGAGGACGTACAAATCAAGAAGACTCTTAATCTGGTTGGTCTGGGAGACTATTACGATTATTATCCCAGCGAACTGTCAGGGGGACAACAAAAGCGTACAAGTTTTGCCAGAGCCGTGGTTGCAACTCCTAAGATTATTCTTTACGACGAACCAACCACCGGACTTGATCCTGTAATGTCAACCATCATCGAAGACTATATGATTGACTTGGAAAGGGAACTGCACGCAGCATCGATTGTCGTGACGCACCAGTATTCAACGTGGACACGCACCGCCGATCGAATCATCATGATGCACGCAGGCAAAATAGTCTGGCAGGGGAAACCTGATGAGGCGGTAAATTCCGACAATCCTTACATTCACCAGTTTGCCCACGGCACCAGAGAAGGCCCGATGCTAAACGCTGTTGCTGTTTGATAAATCTCGTAAACCGGAACACAAATAATGGCTACCAAAGACAATTACGAACTGCGAGTCGGCTTTTTTACACTTTTTGCTCTCATCCTTCTGCTGTATGGCTGGGGATGGCTGAAGAGCTTCTCGCCGTTTGACCCGCCCACCGTCTTCTGGGTACGTTTTCACGACCTTACCGGTCTCTCCAACAATGCCACGGTGAACATTCAGGGTGTGCGAGTGGGCACGGTCGATCAGGTATCGTTCAAACCGCCTGACGGCCTCCAGGATCCACCCGATACCGACCCGCAAACAGCAAAGCTTCCACGGGTATATGTGCGCATCAAGGTAACTGCGTACAAGCAACCGGTTCCCAGAAATTCGGCTGTAACTATTCAGACGCTGGGAATGGTCGGAGCCAAATACGTGGAAATCACGCTGCCTGAACGCACAGACGCCGACAAAGTCGACCCCATTGATCCCAACGTAATTGTGATGGGCGAAGATCCCGTGCGCCTGGAGATGGTTATTACTAATATCGCCAGCAAGCTCAAAGTCGTAGCCGGTGCAATTTCGTCTAAGGAAGCAGCAACAACAGTGAAAGATCTGTCGAGCGTGGCAGCCAAGCTCAACAAGACAATGGATGAGATGCCGGCATTGACAGCCAGTTTGCGCAAGGCCACAGACCGTGTTTCGATAACTGCCGATCGCTTCGGCGAAGCCGCCGGCGATACCAAGGTGGTAGCAACCAGCGCTGACAAATTCTTTCGTGAGGGAAGCCAGACCATGGGCTCCATCAGAAATCTATCGGGCGGCCTCTCTACTACGAATAACAAAGTCGGCAGAATTCTGGACAATCCAGAATTGTCGAAAGACTTGAAAGAAACCATGTCTGTCGCACGTAAAACAATGGACTCCGTAGCCGATACGGTCACACAAGTAAGTACAACGATCAAAGACAAAGACCTGCGATCAGATCTGCTAAGCATGCTGACCAAAATTCAAGAATCCACCGACAACATCAATAAGTCGATGGATGTTGTCTCCAAGTTGGGCAAAGATGATCAACTTAGATTGGACGTTAAGACAGCGGCACATGACGCTCGGGAAGCGGTCACCAAAGCCAGCACGCTACTTGCTGATCCTGCATTTAAGAATGACGCGGTATCGACAATGGGCAAAGTGCGTTCTGCGGCGAACGACGTAGATACGGCTGCAAGACAACTGCAGGGAATTCTCGGGAAGCGCTTCCCGCTTTTCCATATGATGCTTGGAAGACCAGGGCAACTGGTCGATAAGAAAGACCGGTGCCCCAACGGAACAACCGTTAACGCAAAGCCGGAGAGAGCGACGGTAGATGCAAAGCCGGAGACGCCCGGCATTCAGTGAACCAGTGCAAAATCATCCAGCACTTGCTTGAATTCGAAGAGGGCGAGGATGTTCGCAACATTCTCTAATTCTTTGAAAGCTCGTCATCCAGTACTTTGTTCAGAATTCTTGGATTGGCTTTACCTCTGGTCTTTTTCATTACCTGACCGAGCAAGAATTCGCGCACCTTTGTTTTGCCTGAACGAAAGTCCTCAACTTGCTTAGGATTGTCATTCAATACGCCGATAATCAGCGCGCGCAGCTCGTTCTCATTGGACATTTGAGCCAGCCCGCGTGAATTGATAAGGTGGAGCACGTCGAGAGGCTCGGTCACGCCAGCACTTTCGTCACCACCACTAGAAACCATTTTCGGCGTGTCGAGCAGTTCCGTAAACAGAATCTTGGCTGTACCGGCATTGATGATTCCTGATTCAAGACTCGTAATGATGTCTTTCAGATTCTGCGGGGTAACAACGCTGTCGACAATATTGTAACCGGCCTTCTTGTTGTAACAAGCCAGTACCGGTTCGAGAAAGGCTTTTGCAGCTTGGGCCGGGGCACCGAGAGTCATAACCTCATCAAAGAAATTAGCTAACTCTTCCTTTTCAACAACCACAACGGCTATTTCCGGAGCAATGCCTGCTTGTTCCATCAGTCGTGTTCTGCGAGCTGCTGGCAGTTCAGGCATAGTCCTGGCAATCTCTTCCACCCAGGCGCGATCAATCGTTATTGGCACCAGATCCGGTTCCGGGAAATAACGATAATCATGAGCTTCTTCTTTCGAGCGCATCGGATAGGTCATGCCGGTGTTTTCATCCCACAGACGACTTTCTTGATACACTCGTTCGCCCTTCGACAGTAACTTCGTCTGACGTTCAATTTCGGATTTAATCGCTCTCTCCACGGCACTAAAGCTGTTCATATTCTTGATCTCTGCCTTCGTTCCCAGTTTCTCTTCGCCAACAGGGCGAATGGATACATTGGCATCACAGCGAAAGTTGCCTTTCTCGAGATCTCCATCGCATACATCTAAATAACGCAAAATGGTACGCAGTTCTGTCAAATACTTGCGCGCTTGCTCCGCGGTTCGAATGTCCGGCTCGCTTACTATTTCCAGCAAAGGTACGCCCGAGCGGTTAAAATCGACGAGACTATAATCAGAGCCGTGTAAACCGTCTGCACCAGAATGCACTAATTTGCCTGCATCTTCTTCAAGATGAGCCCGCAAAATTCTGACCGTCTGCCCATCGACTGTCAGATGTCCTTCTTTACAGATTGGTTGGTCATATTGAGAAATCTGATACCCCTTCGGAAGATTGGGGTAAAAATAATTCTTCCGGTCAAATTTTGTACGTTCTGAAATCGTACAATTTAATGCGATACCACATCTAATACCATATTCTACAGCACGCTTATTCAGAACTGGCAGCACCCCGGGCATCCCCAGACACACCGGACACACCTGTTCGTTCGGCTCTCCGCCGAATGCTGCAGGGCACCCGCAAAAGATCTTTGAACGCGTTTTTAATTGCGCGTGAACTTCCAAACCGATAACAGCTTCGTACTGCATTTTCCTTACCCGAGCAGATGGTCGTTAAATATCGAAGAGCTATCATAGTACACATGGGGCACAGAAGTCCCTCTTGTGGCACGCTTCCTGCTGGCAACCGGACAAGATACAGACAGGCCCACCCGATGTTCATCCTCTGCCCGCGATTCCAGAGTGAATGAGTCAGCGGCAGCCTTCACAAGAATACGTTTACCGCAATCCTCATTCAAGATAGACGCGATGTCACATTCACTGAAAAAAGTAGCTTCCTGTACAGACAGGACGTGACGTGAAATGAAGAGCTTCGAAACACCAACGGGCCACGGATGATGTCGTCATGTGCGAAAAAATATCCCACCCATGGGATGTTTCCTACTTGACCACACCCCCGGTGATATTCTTTGTCGAAAAAGATACCATCCTTGATGTCGCCAAGTGCATCAAGCATTGCCTGGTCATCGCTCGGCTGCCGGGTGACAGGCTGACCAAGGCAACTCGATGAGCCCCGACGACCACCACACCTCCGGCGAATTGTCGGTGGGGTCAGGCTTAATTTGCCGCGGATCCACCGAATTGCATGTTAGCGCAACAGCATGAACAACTTCTAAGTATACCTTAGCGCTAACCGCTGTCTGCGCTGACTGGCTTGTCATGACTCAATTTCGGTGCTCAAACTTGCCGCCCCGTCGAGACTTTCTGTAAAGGCGCAGGGCGATCGCTTGCCTGCATCGGTTCCATGCCCATAAGGTGAAGACATTCTTCAACCTCTTCACGCAGGACTCACCCCACCGACCGGTATAAGGCAGACAGCGCACGACTCATCAGCAACAGCCCGGTTCATTTGAACTGAAGTGGCTGTTACGGTGGTGGTTCCTTCAATTCGCGATCACGCGAGCAAGGTGATTTTATGAAACAGCCTTCTCTCAAAGCTTTCGTGGTTGAGACCCGCAAGTTTCACGAACGGGCAGAAATCGGCCACGAATGTGTTTCGTTCGGGAATACCTCGCAAGTGCTTTCCATATGGGATGTACTGCTATTGCCGAGCATTGGACACGTTGATTCCCGTGGCACACCGGTCTATCTTGGCGATGTGCTGCGGATCACAGACGCTACCGGCTCCGCCGAGTACGTGGTTGGTCCATTGCCTGAAAACGGCAAGGTAGTTGAGAAATTCCAGCTCGAAGGCTGGAGGCGCATCAAGGCAAAGCAGGTCAGCAATCTCAGCGAAATGGCCGAAGCAACCGCCGAGCAAGTGGCTTCGATGACGGTGGTGGGCAACCTCTATCGCGATTACCAGAAGTATGTGCCCGCCAGCACCCACTACTGCTACCAGGGGCTTGGTTTGCAGAGTTCTCCCGCCGGACAGCCTCGCCTGAAAACACTTCCGTGCCCGTTCTGGACCAACTCCGATCACGGAATGGTGTACTGCCGCCTGCTTCAGATTGGCTCGCTGCAACAGGGCGAACAAGCCGAAGGTCTGGCGTTGGCCCACTTCGGCGGAGACCCCGATGTGCTGGGAGATCACTACGAGTCGCTGTTACTCTGGGATCAAGTGAAAGAATGCGGCATCAACAAGCGCCGCTAAATCCGCAATAAGCCTCCCACCACTACCTCAGCCGTCGATTGTACACAAAAAACAATCGACGGCCTCTCGCAAGGAATCATCCATGACTCAAGTCCCGCTGTTGCAAACAATCACCACTGAATTGCAGCTTCGTCGCCGGTCCAAGCCTATCCTTCTCCAGGGCGGCACGGAATGGGCCAAAAGTCTCACATGGGCTGTGGCACGGCAGATGGAACTTCCCTTACGGCAGTTAAACCATTTCGCTATCCCAGACGAATGTGCGGGGATCGTTGAAGCCTTTCAGCTGCCCGGCCCTGCGCTCGTCTTCTTTGACACCATCAGAGATACCGATTGGATGAGGGCGGACCAATCCCGCTGGCTGAGAACGCTTCTGGAACAGATCCACTTCTGCAGGAACGAGCTGCTGGTATTCGTGGCAGCCCCCGCCAACCTGGCGCTTCCGCCGCAGCTGATCGACCGTTGTCGAGTTTTCACGCCCGATGCATCGTAAACGGCCAGCCCCGGACAAGAGTTTCCCGGGTAAGGCATCATGACGGCAACCAACGGTTTTCCAAACAAGTTGGGAGGGCGACATCCTCCCAACTTATTTCCAAACATAAGCGCAAAGATTACCGTTCCTCTAAATTGATAAGTCGAGTTCCGTAGCCCCAAACTCCATGAAACGCGGTATCAAATACGGTGCAAACCGATAGCCGCGTTAGAACCTCAAAACTCCCCCCTTGACCTGAATCTTACTACCACTATTAGTAGGCCCTGAGTGGGGCACAAGGCTATGCTTAACGACACCAACAATGATATCTTTTTCGAGAAACGATATCACGGGAGATGTGGTCAAGTAGAAAATATTCCATGGGCAGGATATTTTTTCGCACATGACGACATCATCCATGGCATATAAAGACCGAATGGATCTATCTTGTATGTAAACCAATGGAACAATAGACGTTTGTGAGCTGCTGAACCATTATGCCTCGACCCGCTTCAGCAGCTTCAGTCTTTCAGACCTCTTCCACGAAATCATCGCATCCGAAGATCATCGCAGTAGCAGAGTTCTTCCGAGATGAGACGATTTCGTGGACTCAGACGACACTTAAGGCGTCTGAGTGATCTCTCCCTTCACGAAGTTCTCGTAGGCAGCAGGAAGATTCTCCAGCAGACTCTTGCCCGCAAAGGAAGTGACCGCAAAACCAGTCTCATCTTCCAAGGGCAAGGTACAGACGTCGGGATTCGTCTCCCGGGTCGAATCTTCAGGAGCAGGGCAATGTGCCTCCTCAAAGTCCCGAAGTATGACCCAAAGCAGCCGCCGAAAACGAGTCTCGCCACCAGGAATGGTGTAGCGTACGACGTAGCTCATAGCAAATATCCTTGTGTGAGAAATCTTGTTTAGTCAGATGGACACAGGACCAAGACATGAGGAAGGGTTATGGAACAAGAGCGCTTCTCAGCAATTACTTCCGGGTACAACGGGTAAACTAGAATAAGTGCACTCAACCTAGCCTGTTTGTGCTTATCAACTCAATCGAAATTGGAACAAATACGCAATCTACCGGCGGTATCTACGGCAAAGAAGTGATCAATGTTTGAGCCAACATCGCGGAGCCTCTAACACTACACGGCGGAAGCAATGGCAATCCTGCAGAAGCTCCACGAATTGGCATTGTTTCTTCTGGCCCGACGGACACTAACTACAACAGGAAAGAAGGATGTTAGAGCCGAGAGCGTGCTACTGCCAGCCTCTTTCACAGCACGCCTTGCGCAACAAATATCGCCGGTGGTAAGCTTTCAGCGAAAAATATTGCTCGACTTCAAGTGACAGGATTGCAGTCAAGCGGGTTGGCGGTTCTGCCGCTGAAGAGGAACCACTTTTTGCCGCGTGAATTTTTTTCGGAACTCGTGCAATCTTATCGAGCTTGCTTGATCACTATCGCTATACGCCGTGTCAGAAGCATTTTGCAAGTGGCGTCGGCAATTGTGCGTATAATGTGCAGATCAAAATGGAGAGACACGATGAACAAGGTTTCATGCGCATTGGCTGTGCTGACATTTCTCTGCACACCAGCGTTTGCAGAGGATAGTGACTCGGAAAAGAAGACAGCACTTGTAAACCAGCTCGTGCAATTGACTGGCAAGCCCGAGTCACAGCTGATCGATGGAATGCTGCCACCGCTACGACCGATTGCACGAAATCTGGCCTTGAAATCGTTGACAGTAAATAAAACTCTCACAGCTCCGGAACGTGAACAGAAAGCCAATGAGTTAACGGAACGCCTTCTCCAGCGCTTCCACGAACTGATGATGCAAGCCGGGCTCAAGAAAGCAGTCGATTCTATATCGACCCGATACCTCACCAGTCATTTCAATCTGGAAGACATTCAGTACCTCGTCTCGTTCTACAATACTGATACCGGTAAGAGCACCATTACAAAGCTCCCCCACTGCATGGTCGAGTCACAAGCACAGCTAAAAATGCGCCTGAAACCGCAATTCGACCGGGTTGCAAAAGAAGTTTTCGCAGAATCACCAACAGAATCACCAGCACAGAAGTAGGCATTCATGTTTAACTCGATTCATTCATCGACCACCAGCCGGCAACTACTACCAACTACCAAAAACCGATGGGTTTCCTTCTCTGCAACGAAGGAGACAGCACTGGCACTGGGGCTGTGTTTTTACCTCACTTTTAACATCGCCCTGCCTCCAGCAACCATTGCCGCTGAACCCGCTACACCATCTCCTCTCGCCCTGGATCCAGCTCACGTCACGGCTGCAAAACGCCTGATGAAGGCCTTTGGAATCGAAGAAGCATTTGGCACTCTCACTACCTTGATGCTCCAACAAATTGAGGCCGGTCTAACGGCACGAGCCCAAACCGACCCGAAATTCACCCCCGAGAGGAGGACAGAGCTTCTTGAGAAGATAAAGGAACTCAAAGTAATCATGCCTCAGAGAATTGATTTCCCGAAGATCCTCACAGAGGTCACCACCGAGACTTTTGCCAAATGCTTCACCGTCAAAGAACTTGATGAGATGTCAGCTTTTTACGAGAATCCGATTGGTCAACGATTTGGCAAAGAGTTCTCACAGAATTATCAGGAATCATTTCAGCTGATAATGAAAGGCATCGAACCCAAGATTGATGCCGCATTTGAACAAGCAGCCATGGAAATTCTCGGGCCTCCACCGGCCGAAACGGCAACTCCCACGGAGAAACCCCCGTCAACACCAGCGACAAAGCCAGAACCCTCAAAGAAATAGCAGTCAGCACGGGCTAAGGGAATTGGATCACCAAAACAACGAAGCGATGGTTTTTGCTGAGATGCAAAAGGTCAGAATAGTTTTCGCCCTAACGATAACAAAAGTTTTTGTGAAGAGAATGGATGGCAACTACAGCCAGGTCTGTGCCTTTAGTGGATCTTGTGTGCGATTATTCACAGCGGCCGCATACCCGCAGACGAAGCGCGATCATCTTTGGTTGATTGGTAATTGCAAACCGGAAGAGCAAGACTTATTACTGTGTCGGCTTGGTCTGCAACGAAGTGAGTAATGACTCAGCAGCTGCTGCCTGTGCAGCATCTCCTGTTGCGCGCGCAAGATCAACTTGCCAATGCAAGCACATAATGAGCGTATTGCGAACTCGCCTCAGTTTGACACCGGGGTCCTTCGAGTGCAAGATCGTAAGCAGTTCTTGACCAACTGGTTGCAACATCATTAGACCAGCTCGCGAGTTTCCTGTTGAATGCTGGCATTTCGCCCCCTCAACCAGCACCGTCGCTTGCAACAACCTAAATCGCGAACTCGCTTTCTTCAAATAGGGTGCGCACACTTCTAAAGCTTCACGAACATCGCTCAGCCCAAGCTGAGCTCTGCCCGTATTGAGATAGCCAATGCAGCGATAACGCAGCCACTCAATTCGTGATACCGCACACAACTCGTCAGATGGCGGGGTCTCACGGAGCAGCGTGCTCAGCATTTCAATTTCATCAACGTATTGCTTCTTCTGCATTAGCAATCCGGCTAATGTCGTTACCGATCCGTGCCAGTAGCTATCACGAGGTACCAGGCACACCAGCTTCAGCAACCGAGAATTGCCGTCGGTGGTTAGTTTGCCCAGTCTCTTTTGTACCAACAGAGTATAGAATTCAATGGTGTTTCGCTCAGCCTTATTGTATTTGTCGAAGCCCTTCCAGATCTCTTTAGCCAATGCCAGATGTCTGATCGCAACCCCGGCATCGCCCATCACAGACTCATCCCCACTAATTGCCACCATCGATTGGCAGAGATTACCGAACTCATTATGCTCCGGTCCTTCAATCGATTTTCCTGACAGCCAGAGCAGTTCGCAATAACACTCTTCCATTGTCTGATCCGCTCTGACTTTGTCACCCGTTGCCCCCTCGAGCCGGGCTCTCTGAAAGAGACCTCGCACATGCCACACCCTGAATTGAGCTGAATCCATATGTCGCTTGCAGATCTGGAGCGTCATCGAAACATCTCTTCCGGCAAGCTCATGTTCATTCATATCCATGTGGGTAACGAATTGCTTCACCAGCAGCTTTACCTGCTCCAGATCACCGGAGGCAGACGACATTTTCCCCCCTATGAGTCTAGCGGCCTCGGCAGCAAATTTTCTAGACTCCACATAGTTCTTCTGGCGAAAGAAGGCCTGTGAGAGTGCCTGCACTAATTGGTCAACACCAGGTGCGCACTCTTGTTTGGAACTTTGTATCCCCTTGAGCTCATCCATGAGCACACTAATACATTGTGCATCTTCATTTACTGAAGCATATCCAAGAGCCAAGCCGATGATCGCATTGGTTCTAATCTCATCACCTGGATCTCTAAATGTACGGGTAAGTTTCACCTGATTTTCCAGGTAGGGGAGTTGTTCGCGTGCACGACCGTTGCATTTCAACGTATATGCTACTAATCCGTGAGCGCTAACATAATCACTGCTCTCCGGACGGTTTGCTGTTAGCTCAAGCACCCTGGTAAAACACTTGCGAGCGCTTTCATATTCATCAAGACCAAGATAGGCATGGCCCATCCACATCAGCCAGCCCGGCAGTGCCGCATTCACCGTGGAAGATTCCTCACAACGAACAAGTTCCTCACAATGAGACCGGTACTCTTCCTTCAATTTGAGGGCGGTGCACACATCCATCAGACGCTTGAGCGTTGCAGTCAAGAACAACGGATCGTCACCTAATCGTTGGCGCAGCACGACAAGAACCTCAAGAAAAAGCCTTCGTGCTTCGGCCGGCTTATTCTCATCCTCATACAACCTGGCCAGTTCATTCTTAGCCAGAAGCTGCTCGCGCTCATCCAATCTCCCCTGGCGATTCGCAATCAAGTTCATAAACGTTTGCTCGGCTTTGCGAAAGTCTCCTCTGGCTTCATACATATTTGCCAGGTCTACCGTGAAGATGAATCTATCTCGCCGCGACGGAGCGACAGCTAAGGCGTTTTGTAGGCACTGCTGCGCCCTTGCAAATTGACTACTTCGTATTAGCGCCTGGCTCTGGCAGTGCGTTGCCGCCATGAGTTCATTCCCTTTCGGCGCTATCTTCATCGCTTGTCGAAAATATTCTTCGGACTGTTGATCTTTATGTAATAGCAGGTCCAACTCGCCCAACAACATAAGCCTTCGCAGTGACGTCTCATCTATGTTGCTTATCTCAGTTTTATCATCACTGGAATCGCCCGAGAGCAATCGACGCATTTTCGGAGAAACTGTATTTGCAGAAAAGTGTGCCGTCTCAGAACTGAGGCGTCTGGCCTGTTCCAGCTTTCCAGTGGACTTATAGATACTGGCAAGCACCAGCTTCGAGTCGACAATAGAGTCTCCAATTAACTCATAGTTGATCGCAGTCTCACATTGCCGACTTTCAGTCAACTGATGCTCAAACATCGTTAACCACCGCTCTGCTTGCTCAAATTGTCGCAGCTTGAACGTGGCTATGCCAAGTCCATGTAAACACTCAAGCCGGTTTTCCTGCTCAGATGCGCTGCTGCGACCATTTCTTGCTTGTGGTAGCACAGTCAACGCTCTTTCCAGCAAATTTTTCGCGAGCAAAAATTTATCGTCTTGCAAAAGGGCGCATCCAAGATTTAGATCGGATTTTGCCCGTCGCCAGTCTCCCACAGCGAAAAGATACGCCACTTGCTGCGCTGCTCGGAAGCATTGAATAGATTGAGCGACATCTCCATTAGCAACGCTGCGATTGCCAGACAGTGTATAAGTTTCCCAAAGTCGTTGCCTGTAGAAAGACTCTTGTTGCTGGTAATTTCTAAAGCACAAAGCAATAAGTATAAGAAGGAGTAGTGCTAGAGAGCCGATTCTCATGATGAGATTAGGACCCTGCACAGACTTCACATTGGTATTGGAAGAAGCATTCATCAGCGTACTGGTTGACCAACAATTTCAGTAGCATCTACAGGCAGCTTGAACCAAAAGATACTGCCCTTCGACAGTTCCGATTTCACGCCGATTTCTCCACCATGCGCTTCTATGATTGCCTTAGCAATTGGCAATCCGAGCCCGGTACTATTGGAATCTTTAGGTTTGTCGACCTGTTCATATTTTTCAAAGATTTTTTGAAGATACCCCGGGGGAATTCCTGCGCCGTGGTCTTCAATCAGCACCTCCACCAGGGATTTTGATTGAATCACTGAAAAGTTCACCACCCCGGGCGAAGGTGAATACTTGATTGCGTTAGACAATAAGTTGATCATCACCTGTTCGATCCGGCGTGGATCTCCAACGATCAATAGAGGCTCAACCGGCATAGATAGCTCAATTACAACAGATCTGGGAGTTGCTATCACTTCCGCTGTTTCAGCCGCCCTTTGAGCAATTTCCTTCAGAGGAAATTCTTCAAAATCCATTTGCAGCTTTCCCGCTTCTAGTTTCTTGATTTCCAACAACTCATTGATCAGCCCCAGGAGTCTCATGGAATTCACTTCTGCCGTTTTCAACCGCTCAATACCGACCTTGCTAAGGTCTCCATAAACGCCCTCTGCCGCGAGCGTCAAGGTGTTTCTAATCGAGCTGAGAGGAGAACGAAGTTCGTGACTTATAATGGCCACGAACTCTTGCTTCATCATCTCGGCCTCGGCTAGATTTTCGGCCATCTGGTGAAACATCTTGTCGAGTTGAGCAATTTCATCGCTTCCGTCTACAGGTTTGTGCAGTGGTTGCTTCTTGAGCAACCGGTTGGTGTTATCCACCAGGTTCCGAATTCGTCCGGTAATTCCCCGCGAAAGAGCAAGGGAAAGTCCAATCACCATCAATGCTTGTCCAGCAGCCGCCAACACAAGAGCCCGCTGCAATGCAAGCCTTGCGGCCGCTTCTCGCTGCGAAAGCTGGATCTGCTCCGACTTCTCCTGACTGGCAAATTTCTCAAGCTCAGTAACCAGCCCGAACAAAATTGACTCAGCCTCGTTCTGCAAATCAGGAGCACTCATCAATGAAGTCATCATGTTGCCTTCCTCAAGCAGACGCTGCGTTCTGCGAAACGCAACGAGCGCACGGGTTGTTAACCCCTCCAGATTACTGATGGAACTTTGCTCCTGCGGATATCCCTCAACAAGCTGATGCAAACTCTTCACTTCCAATGGAATTTTTTCTATTGCAAGCTCAGCCTTTTTCTTGAAATACGAGCTTCGAGTATTGGAATATGCGCCCAATGCCACAGTTGCATCCACAGCAGAAATAATCAGTGTATCTGTCTCGAGCAACACCGACTTAACGTGAGACTGATGCCAGATCTCATACTCCGATTGCGCCAATAGATGAAAGAGCACGCCAAAGAAACCCAATTCCAGCGCCAAAACTAAACCGACAACTAGAAGCCCTTTTTGAGCGATAGACAATCCGGGAAACATTTGTTCACCCCTCAACTTCGCTTTAAGAATAACGCATCAATCCTTGGATGTTGATGCTGATGATTGACGAGCCTCCTCCGCAGCTGTTCAATGTTCCTGGTCAGATTTGCGATGTCAATTTTGAGTGAACTGAGCTCCTTCTCAAACCGCCAAGGATAATCTGGAAACATAACACTGGCTCTTCTCACAAACTTAAACGGGGAATTTAAGAAATCGCAAACACGAAGCGTGTTGCCCCTCTAACAGGAGTCAAGCCACCAGTCAATCGAGAATATAACCGATGCCATAAATGGTGCGGATATTGGGTTGGCTGTTCTGGTCGGATATCTTCTGTCTAATCCGGTTAATACAAACTCTAACAGTGTGCGACGACGCATCGGTTTCTGAACTCCAGACACGGTCAAGCAATTGGTCCGCGCTAAAAACCACCCCTCGATGTCTCGTCATGAACTCCAGGAGGGAAAATTCTTTGGGTGTCAATTCCAGGTCTATCCCATGCCTGGTTATCTTCCGTGATGCGGGCATTAAGACAAGATCGCCGATCTTTATCACCGGAGCGTTGTTTGATTCTCTTCTGAGGAGTGCACGGATACGAGCCGAGAGTTCGCGCAAATCCGGCGGTTTTACAAGGTAGTCGTCCGCTCCGGAGTCGAGTCCCAGTTCCTTGTTCTCGATGGCAGCCTTACCCGTTAGCATGAGAATGGGAAACTTGCCGCCTGCAAGGCGCGCCAAGCGACAAACGGCAATCCCGTCGGTATCCGGAAGCTGCCAGTCTAGTATCACGAGGTCATATTGGAATGCGCGCATAAAGTCCAATGCTTCGGCCCCGGTCCTGGCAATCTCCACCACGTGAGATTCCTTGCGTAGCCAGAGGCATATGTCATCGGCGAAGCGTTCATCATCTTCAACCATGAGAATCTTAGCCATGCAGTCCCCGCGCACTGGAACTTTCATTTCTACCTTACCCCCCCGATGCAGGACATAAACCGCACAATCATGCTCCACATCATTTCAGAGAAATTTTGTTCCAGGACCAGCTGGCGCCATCCTTCCAACGAATGGTGCGTTC
>JAKFUT010000199.1 GCA_021732565.1 Candidatus Obscuribacterales bacterium | reverse complement strand
GAGGTCCTTTCTTGGCAACTTCTAACTTCCCTTCCATCACCAATACATGTAAGAATCGGAACAGGCTCAAGGTTCAAGAGGTGAGGTGCGATGAAAAGAAATCAACATGCTGTTGTTTTCCTTACCGCCCTGGTTTTGCTCCACCAAATTCTGTGCCTAGCCTCTGCTAGCGGGCAGATTGAAGTAACAATTCAACAGCCTCGAACGCCTAGAGAAGCAGCCCTGAATTGCGAAGAGCTAAGAATGCCACGGGTCGGTTTGGGCTCCTCCAAAGAACGCTTGAATCGGCGATTGGCTTATGCTGGGGAAAACAGCTGGCTTCCACAACCGCAAGTAGACGAATTTGTCAATGAGTTGAAGAATATAGTCTGCGGAGATGAGTTTCTTCGAGAGAAGCAGGAAGGTCGGTTAACCAACTTGCAAATGCTGGAGAGCGCCAAGCGAGTCAACGCGCTGAACGAACGATTTGAGGAATTGGTATTGCTGTCTGAGTTGGCACAGCCTGGCAAAGACGGCTTGCTGGTGCGGGGGCAGATAATCAAAGAGCGAGTGCTTGAGGCTCTTCAACTTGGAAAAGTCTCGCCTCAACGAGCACGTGAATACCGGACAGAACTGAAGGAAATCGCAGCGGCGGCCACAGAGTCCGCTGACACGATGGCACTCAAACGACTTTCAGCACGGTTGTCAAAGCTTTCCATCGCTTTGGACAAAAATGTCTCATCTCCTCAAGTAGCAACAAAAGGTCCATTGCGGATAGGTCCCAGACTTGCTATGTAGCACGACCTTAACTTTGGCTCGACGCCTGAATTGCATCGGTTGCCACCCTCTTGTTCAGATGCCTCAATAATGATCCCGGAGAGGCCGCGGCTTTGAAGCCACTCAGGCTCCGTTAGAGTCGAACCCTCGAAACGAGCCTGGCGACGCGACGAAAAAGGGAGCACTGCCAGGGATTAACCAGGAGCTGAGCGTGATGACCGTTATCGTCGAGGGACCAGGCGCAGAATATACTAAAGCATCGCCTCTACAATAATGAAGCGACGAATGACAAGGATTGACTGAGATGGCCATAGTACCGTCCGCAGTGACAAAAGTAATAGTGGCTGCGGGCGAGAATCCGCGGGATATCGTCAATTCATTGCGCGTGGCCAATTTTCTCTCCGAGAAAGCCTTATCTGATCTTGACGAGGTCTGTTCACGGGTCGAGACTGCAAAACGGCAGTGGTACGAACAACAGCGCAAGAATATGGAATTTTACGGAGCCGCCCCGCCCGGCGGCGGGCCCGACGATGCAATCGAATTGGCTTTGCAGAGTTTCGGCTTCTTGGCCAAAGAGGCAAGTGCCATGCCGGGAGAAAACACGAAGGCGGCCCCGGGACAGGGTTGGATACAGAGAATCGTCAACCTCTTTTTGGGACGAAAGTGAACCCAATTCCGGCACTTTCTAATAGTCCAAACTATTAGTGGTTGGTAGTTTGGCTCGCCGACGTTTCCACATTTCATATTGGGATTTCCTGTTGGACAGGTGATTCATGCGGTTTATCAAAGCAAGAATTGCGTCAAACTGATCTTTTGCTTTTTGCATATTACCTTGCCGTTTATAGGCAAGGGCAAGGGCACCACGGGCCTGGAATATGCCGTAAAGTGCAGTTAGATCACTCACGGCACCAGGTGGTGGCTGCAATGAATCAAGAATCGATTCGGATTTGGGAATTTCATCGCGTAGTGCCAGCGCCCTGGCGTAACTCGAGTCAGCCTGTATATAAAGCAGATTAGAGGACCGAAGCCCATCGGGCATTGTGCTTTCAAGAAGCGTGACTGCTCGGGAAAGATCCTGCAGACAGGCGTTGGTAGGTGTTCCAACTATCATGCACTCCAACCCGCGATTAAAGAGAGCGCTAGCATACGTGCGTTTCTCGTTGTCAGACATTTCGGCAATACCAATCTGCATCGCTACTTCAATAATCGAATCTGGCATCAAATTCTTCCACTGGGGGGATTTTTGCAAAAAATGGTTAGAAGAACCGGGCATTTTGTTCAGCATGTTCTCCAGCAGCTTGAATCTGCGGTGTGAATAACCTTTGAACTTACTCAACCGAGTCAGCACCTTGTAGCCTTCCTGTACTTTCTGTTGAGCAATTAGTTGCTCCGCCCGGGCTGCATAATATTCAAAAAACCACGATAGCTCTTGTTGTAGGTGTGTGCGCAACGCGGGTCTGAGTGGCCCCTCGAGACTCTGTTCCAAAAATGAGGCGGCGGCCGCAGCATCATTCCATTTTTGGCTCTCCCGGAAGCACTGCATCAGTAGACAAACTTCTTCCAGGGCATCGGCACTCTTCGCTCCAAAAATGTCCGACAAAATTTCAACCAATCGGCTCTGTGGCGCACAGGCGCAGGCATAATTCCGACTGGACCGTGCCAGTTGTTGCGCGCGCCGGCAATACCGTGCTTCGATTAGACCACCGCGTAAGGGAACTCCAGAAACCAACGGCTTTAGTTTCAAAAGGCGTTGTTCCGCCTCATCAAACCTACGGCACTCAATCAAAGAATCAACCACGTCCAATTCCACGTCAATTGCTACTTCTAAAGGCGTACCGGCGGGTAGAAGTCGCAATGCCTCTTTGTAGTCGGCCAGCGCTCGATCATAATGGCCCGCAATCTTTTCCTGATAGGCCTTGCCACAAATCCGTTGCCATGCTTGATCAAAAGCCCTTGCCGGCAGACAATGACCTGCCGCATAAGAAACGGCGACTGTCAGAAAGAGCAGCGCTGAGAGCGGGGGCATTTTGATCCCGCCGGGGACCATGGTAGAACGTGTGCGCGCTGCACGCAGAGAAACCAGGCAGGAAATTATTGCAACCTCAACTGGCGCTTTTGCTCCATGTGGAGCAAAGAAGAAACTCTGGCGTTCGCTGTGTTTAAACTGCAGTGGTCTCATGTTGTTCATGATTCGTCGTTCATAAACTCCAACCAGAAGCAAGTTCCAGAATCAGTTCTGGTATCAGAGACAGCCTCCTTCTCAAGTTCAACATTTAGATCTGCGACTTTGTCCGGCCGCTCTGCATTAGCTAACGATTGCGTGTTTGAACTGGCGCCAATTCTTCCCCTTTGAGCTTCCATCAGCAGCTTGCTGATGTACAGACCCAACCCGGTTCCTAAGCTCTTAATCTCACCGGGTTGGTCAAGTTGCGAATATTTTGTGAACAGCACCAACCTCTGCTCAGGGGGAATTCCGGGACCTTCATCGATAATTTCGATTCGCGCAGCGGCGTCGGTCTGCCGACTGCGAATTTTTACTGTTCCACCCGAGGGAGAGAACTTGACGCTATTCGACAAAAGGTTCACAAGTATTTGAATGGTGCGATCACGATCGCACCATAACATAATGTCAGCATCGTAATCTGTATCGAATTTTACTCCCTGCGCCTCGGCGCTTCCGCGAACAGCATCAAGCGCTGCATCGACAAGATCCTCGAGATAGACTCGCTTCTTTTCGACAACAAGTTGCCCGGCTTCCATTTTCTCGACGGCTAAGAAACTATCCGACAGCCGCACAAGGCGTTTCATTTCGGAATTCACACGGCGCAGTTTTCGTGCTTCATCTACTTCCAATTTAGGAGCGATGACTTGCAGGAGCATGGACAGTGTCAAGCTACTAGACGACAATGGAGAACGCAAATCGTGGGTCACCATTTCCATAAGCGTGTTCCGCACATCTTCCGCTCGAGTCCTGGCTTGCGCCATTTCTCTAAAACTGCGGTCAAGTTCGGCTAGCTCATCCTTTCCTTCCAATTTCTCCAGCTCCGTGCGCCGGTCCGTAAACAGCTTAATGTTGTTCATCAATACCTGCAAACGCGACAAGGTCTTGCGCCCGAATAACACAGCAAGGACGCCGGCTACGCTTACATTGATTAGAACAGCTACTAAAATAATGCCCACCAGCTGTTGCCGCCGGCGCATAGATTCCGGATTGAACTCCCTGGCCGCTGCACCAAAACTCTTCTGGAGTTTACGCTCGTCATTCACCAATTTCGACAAAGCGAAGAGAATTTCTTCCATGTATTCACGTTCATTGGCAAATCGTGTCAGTTCGAACTTTGAATCGGCTAGTTGGACCTCTGCATAGGACGTGACTTTGAGAAACTGATTCAAATCATCACTGTAGGCTGCGGCAACGTTGCTATTTTCTCGATCGCCGGCAGTTGCTTTTTTCAAGAGAGCGATCTTCTCAGGTAGCAGCCGAGACAGTTCCGACCTGGCAGACATACCTTCCCCTGCCGACAAGTATCGCCCCGCCGCCTCTAACGTAACAGTCTGAAAAACCAGCACTCGCAATTCCTGGCAAGTAGCCAGAATTTGCTTGGCTGCCGACTCGCGAACTGCAGCAGACTCTATTTTCAAAAGATTTTCAATTAAGATCGCAGCAAAGGAAATCTGGAAAAGCAAAGGCAATCCCAAAAGGATCAGACCTTGCTGCCACAGTTTCATACGCCCCTCTTTGCCTGCCCTCGCCGAAGTTTAACACGATATCGACGGGTGCCGGTCGGATGCCCTCAACGGTTTTGACCTTCAACCAGGGGGGTATAGTTCCAACGGCGGACAGCATCGGTCAATTGGAATCAGCCGGATCTAGATGGTTCCGGAGAGTGTTTGAAAGTCAAAAGACGGCTTTGTGTTGTTGAGATGAGAGTGTGGCGAAAGTTCTTGTTATTGAGGATGACCCGGGGCTGGCAGCAGCGTTGAGCGAGTTCCTTCAATCGGAAGGGCACCGGGCGGAAGTAACACACAACGGCTCTGATGGCCTTGATATTCTGAAATTCTCCGGATTCGACCTGGCGCTCATCGACTGGCAATTGCCAGGAATGAACGGTCCGGAAATTTGCCTTGAATATCGCCGATATGGTGGAAAAACGCCAATATTAATGCTAACTCAAAAGTCTAAGACTGAAGACAAAGAGCATGGGCTCGACTCGGGTGCCGACGACTATCTACCGAAACCTTTTGAGATTCGCGAATTGGCTGCTAGGGTTCGGGCACTGCTCAGGCGATCCGCAGCTTTTCATAGCTCCTCCCTGGACAAAGGCAAAATATCGCTGGATTACGGAAGTCAGAGCGTAATAGTTGAGGGACGTTCGATCCAGTTAATGGCCCGGGAATTTGCAGTGTTGGAATTTCTGTTGCGCAACGGGAATTCGTTCATAACATCTGATCGTTTGATAATGCACGTGTGGGAGTCGGATGCAGAAGTAGGGAATGAGGCTCTTCGGGTATGCATCAATAGGCTTCGCAAAAAAATTGATCAAGACGGACGAAAGTCTGTGATTAACTCAGTAAAAGGGCAAGGCTACCGAATTGACGAAGAGTATTTGCGATAGTAATTGAAATGAGTAGCCAGCGCGCACGATAACGAAGGAGCCGCAACGAGCACTTACAATTGAAACGAATGGCTGCGCTTGCATTCCCTCGTTCTTTGCGTTGGCGTACCGTTGGTCGAATTCAGGGTAAAACTATCTGTAGGCGCTTGCCGAAGGCACCTGACGAAATAGTGTTTCATTTACGCCCCGTTCCTAGAGCCACCTGCAATATGAAAGAAGAAGGTGCCGAGCAGGAGTTATCGGAACCGGTAACCAGCGAGTTGCCCGGTGCATTGAAGTGCCGATTGCCTGTAACGCCGGAGGTAGCTCAGTCGAGCTCGGTGTCCGCGGACTGTGACGGCGAATTCATGAACTCAGCGCCACGGACGCCCGAAGTCTCTGCCAGAGCAAGCGTCGCACTCAGCAACGCGGAGGAGCGCGACAGTCTGAAGGGAATCAGCAACTCTGGTCCAAACCCGGCTATACCGCCCCTGAAAAGCGACCACCTGGCTGCAGGTCTGATTTGGGATGAGCGATTTTCCATAATTGAACAGCTAGGGGAAGGAGGGATGGCTTCAGTTTACAAAGCAAGTCATATCCAAATGAGTTGCACCGTCGCGCTCAAAATAATGCATCGCCACATAGCGGATAATGGCGGTGCCGCCCGCTTCCTACGTGAGGCTCGCCTCTTGAGCTCGCTTAATCATCCAAATGTGGTGATTCTCAAAACGTTCGGTGAAACCACACAGGGCGTCTTGTTTATGGCTATGGAATTCATCGAGGGGACTACACTGGCACAATTACTGAGTGATAAAAATGCTATAGATCCTCAAAGAAGTGTATTGATTATTCGACAGGTCTGTTCCGGGCTACAAGCGGCACACGAAATCGGCATAACCCACCGGGACCTTAAGCCTTCGAATATTATGATCTCTCACGATGATGGCCATCGCCCGGTCATAAAGGTCATAGATTTCGGCCTCGCTCAGGGCGATAAACTAGACACTCGTCTGACACGAACAAATGCGATTCTGGGAAGTCCTCTCTATATGAGCCCGGAGCAGTGCGCGGGGAAACAGGCCGATTCGCGTTCCGATATCTACGCAGTGGGTTGCTGTCTCTATGAAATGTTGTGCGGACAACCGCCATTCATTGGTGACAATGCACTTTCGGTTTTCGCAGCCCACATGCATGTGGAAGTTACACACATTCCCGTCGTCAGTTCGATACCGCGGAGTCTGCACGATGTCTTGCTCAAATGTCTGAGCAAGGAGCCGGCGAAGCGCTACAGTTGCATCAAAGACCTTGATGAAGCGTTGTCTAAAATTGATTGGGATACGCAGCGAATAATTTATGCTACTGCGAAGAAGAAACTTTCATTCTACAAATTGGTTTTCCTTTGCACAGTTATAGTTCCTTTTGCACTGATATGTTTCAAAAAGCCAGCGCCATCTCCCGGTGTAGACTTCCTTCACTCCACCAATAGAGTGATGGTTAGTTCGACACTGGCCGACGAAATTGCCACAGATCCTCCCGCCAAACAAATCAGCTATCTTAAGGCCTGGCTCGATAAAGATAGAAAGACCGAACTCCAGATGACGGCCTGCGCACATTTTAGACTGGCAGTAATACTGCAAGCCGTTGAGGCACCTCCGAAGGAAGTGGCAAAGGAGTTCTCTCAAGCGCTTGAACTTTTTGCGAAACAGAACTCAAAACTAAAAAAAATGGTACCGGTGGATTACGCCCAGCTATTCATCAATGCAAGCAGTAGCACGCTATGCCTCATCAACACGGCAAGTCAAGATGTAGCCGTCAATTATCTGACCGCCTTTCTCTCAAGAAACGGCTCGAGGCTGCCAGTCAAGTCGCAAGGGGCGGCATATTTGAGGCTTGCGGAATTGCAAGTTGCAGTTCATCAATATGATGAGGCCGTGCAATCATGTCAGAGGTCGACCCTGGCATCAAAAAAAGCTGAAGAGACCACCCTTGGTTTTCGCGCCCAGCTACTGCTGGCACGAAGCTTATGGAAGCTTGGCCGAAAGAAGGAAGCCAGGGAAGCTTTTAGAGAAGTCGGAAAATTGCTGGAGCATTGTGATTCCGCCGCCAAAATGGACTGCACTGAAACAGCAGCACAGCAGTACCTCGAGATTGGCGAGTACGATTCAGCGCAAATCTGCTACGAACGGGTCGAAACTCTGGCGAAAAGTTTTTCGAAGACGCCGAATTTCGCAACGGTTACGGGGCGATATAACTGTTTGAAGCTTATGGGTCGCTTCAGCGATGCAGCAACTGTATATTATAGCGCCATTGATTTTAAAGATTTTTCCGCAGCCGATCGGTGGACTGCGATAGCAGGAATCGCCAGTTGTGCTCAATATGCGACATTAGCGATAAATTTGGAAACTGCTGTCGACAAAACAATCAGTAGCATCCATAGCAAGGATGTTGACGCGAATCTCACAAGCAAAATGGTTCAAGCCGCAAGGAGGCTCTGTCAGGTGGGCCAGGCTCCCCTGGCTGTGAAAGCATTACGGAGTTGCAGGAATCTAGACCTCTCTAAGCCGGACATGGCCAGGCAAGCCCCGGGAATTGTGCAAACCTTTATTGATTGCGGGGAATATCAGGATGCGAAGATCTTCGCACAGAGGGTGATTGAGGCAGGAGTGGATAGCCGAATAAAGATTCGGGCGATGGCACTACGGGCGGTAGCCCAGTCCTATATGGGAGAATTTCAAATAGCAGAAAACCAATTAGAGCGCGCCAGACTTTTGTCGGTCGGTCTTGAAGAAAGTATTGAATCAATCCAAAATCTACTCGATTGTGCAGTGGTGGCAGCGAACCAGGGGCACACCAAGGCTGTGGAATCGGCGCTATTTACCGCTTCAGCAATGCTTAAACACTGGCCGGCGCTACTGACACCGCTCATGGAACAGCTACCCGAACGAATCTACGGCGCTGCAGCTAATCGCAACAGGCAGCTTGCCCTGCGACTCTACCAGTGGGGCACGGACATTCCTGATAGTAACCCCACTCACAAAATCGTATTTACAAGAGAAACTGGTGACAGATTTTATGGTCTCAAAGACTACAAGACGGCGGCAGAACTTTGGCTGCGAATAACGGACAGCCTTGCCTGTTCGTCTGAGCCCCTTCCAAGCTGGTTTGAATTCGCTACTATAACCAGGCTGGCTTGCATGAAATGCGGCAAAACAGCGGAGGCTGCTCGACTTCAAGCACTCTGCACCAAACTGAGAGACCACCAGGCACCAATGACGCGAATCAGGCATGCACCGTGGTCCAGTTGACGTTCTCACTTCCGGCTAAAAACAGTTTGCAGATCATAAGAACGATCCGTAAGACAGATCCATGGATCACCTGAACTGATCAACCACGAGACAATACTTGAGATATGGAAATCGGCTGGATCTGCCTTCTCGAAGTCCTCCCACGTTAACGGGCAGGAAACCGTTGCCTCTGGAGCGAATCGTGGCGAGTAAGGTGCTACAACCGTTCGTCCGCGACCATTTGGTCCGTGATCTAGAAAGACTCTGCCGGTACGCCTGGCTGACTCTGTATCGAGCGCTATATGATCTTTATGCGCTTTTCCCATGAATTGTCGAATGATGTCGGCTACGAATCGCACTACCTCAAACTCGACATTTCTCTCAACCGGAAGCACCACATGAACACCATTTTTGCCGGAGGTTTTCACGAAAGGATTCAACCCCATCGACAGAAATACGTCGCGTAGCATCAATGCGGCAATGCGGGTCTTCTCGAAAGCCCCGTCGTCCATGGGGCGAGCCTTGGCTCTCTCGGATTGCATGTGCAAATCGAGGTCGAAGACAAGCTGATCCGGGTGATTCAGCAAAGATTCTGTTTCCGCACTTACAGCTCCATCAGGGGACGGCGAGGGTGAAGGTTCAACCGAGTCTGGAGACAATGGCAACAAGCTTGATGTAAACGTGTGGTATTCAATAACTCCGTTCTGCGCGAGGAACATCAAGGTAGCAAGATTATTACACAAGAGATATTCCTGCACCCCGGACTCGGCATCAGCATCAGAGACCCTAACTGTGTCCATGAACTCCGGAGCGGTGAAATTCCAGTGCTTTTGATAGAATCTTTTCCCTCGTACACCATCAGGCGAGCGCACCAGCGTTAGCGGACGACCATGAAGGTACCCCAACAGATACGGCGAAATCTCAGCTATTGTGCGCAGATAATCACGTTTAAGTATTGCGGGATGCTTGTCTGTGCGCGGCCATAAAATCTTATCCAAATGGGTCAGCGGAATCTTCTCTCGTTGAACCAGGAGCTCAAACTGTTTCTCGTTTCCATACAACTGTGAAACAGTAGATTCTACTTCCTGTTTTGTCAGGTATTTGCATGCCACTGCCAGTGGTTCCCTGGCTAGCAGGTGTGCTCGGTCCGTTTCTATCACTGCGCGCAACGTAAGCTCTATTGTTGCAGGCTGTGATATCGCCGAACGCAAAGGCTCGACGTCTAACTCGCACACCGCTTTTGATGTGGCAACTTCATCTGTGGATGTATGCGGCAGGAAAGTATCCGCCGGTAAAGTCCGGGAACTGGTCGGTTCAAGAGATCTCGAAGAAATGCGGTCAGGCGAATTCTCTGAAATGGAGCTGTCGCCCGACGGGCGTGCTTCCAAGGGTAAGGGTGAAGTTGATGCTACCAGTTCCAGTGCGTTCTTCTTTGGCTTCTTTCTTTGGCCACTTGCGGCGGCGAGAGCCTCTTGCCGACCGGACGGAACGGGCGAGGTCTCGGCATCGGCCATGGTGGCAGATTCATCTTGACCGCTTGCCAACGCTGACACGGCCGCCGGAGTGTGAGCGACAATGTCAATGGATGCACTGGAAGCCGGCATCGTGGAAGAAGCCGGAGAAGCGGAGCCCAGCCTGCGCGCTCTAATGGCAGCGGCAGCCTTGGCTCTAGCGGCAGCTTCATCTTCGCTCGATGGCACACCGCCACTTTCGCCGCTAGCTCCGGGCACATATGCGACGGGACGTTCTTTCATGATCTCCGACGGCACCTTATCATCTCTGAATCGAAGAAATACCGGAGTTCGAAGGTGACCGTCGCGAGTCCAATCCATAAATTTGATTTCAACGATTACTTGTGGATCTAACCACAGGGCATCGCGTTTTTCGACGGGTCTGTGTAGAAACGGACATTTAGTTGTACGTAAGGGATCGATGCGCCGCATTGTTTCACGCAGCAGGCGGTCATCAAATCCGGTGCCAACGCTGCCGGCGTAAATGAACTTGCCGGAGTCATCATAATAGCCCAGTAACAGCGAACCAAAGGTTGAAGCTCGCCAACCATCGCCAGGAGTAAATCCGCCCAGAACAAATTCAGCCGTCTGTTGGGCCTTCAATTTGATCCAGCCGGGAGACCGGCGGCCCGGTTCATAGACGGCGTCCATTCTTTTGGCGACGATACCTTCAAATCCGTTGTCGACACATGCTTCGTAAGCGAGAATGCCATCATCGTCAAAGTGTTGCAATATTCTAACCCGAGAAGATTCCTGCAATACTCTGCGCAAAATTTTCTTGCGTTCGGCTAACTTTACTCCCAGAAGACTGTAGCTTCCTACTTGCATAATATCGAACACAAAATAGTAAGCGGGCACCATTTGTTCTGCTCGCTGCACGTCGGCGTCGCGGGTAAGATTCATTCTTTGCTGAAGATGTTGGAATGAGGGACGACCCGATTCGTTGAGTGCAATTATCTCTCCGTCGACTACAACATCTATGTTGAGCAAACCGCTAAGCTCATTGGCGAGTGCCGGATACTGCGAAGTCAGGTCTAAGTTTCTGCGTGAAAGAATTTTGGCTTTTCCGTCTTTGAACAAACTAACTCCACGAATTCCATCCATCTTCGGCTCGTAGATCCAACCGCTTTTCGTAAAAGCAATTTCGGATAGTGCGGCGAGCATCGGCACAAACGTGCTCGGAAAACTAACCTGTCTTACACCAGGTATAGCTGCCACTTCATTGAATATTTGCTTTGATTCTTCGGAGGTATTCACAAGGCTACGCATTCGTTGCTGATGAGATTATTATACGCAGCGACGTTGTGGTTCTATCACAGTGCCAGCGGTTATCATCTCAAGATCCGTAGCCGCTGAGATCTTTACCCCCGGGCTCAGGGATTGGCTGGTGGTCGCTTCTGTTCAGCAACTTACAGATGATCAACGTCAAATGAGCCACAATCCTTAAGTCTACTGAAGATCAAGACTCTATTTGCTTACTAACCAGCTGCAGCCTTTTTCTTACCCTTCCCGGCCTGCGCCGCTTCTGCGGCAGCGTCGGCCTTGGCGCCGGCCTTTTGCGCTTTCATTGCTTCCATACTGGCAGCGAGCGCTTCCATCAAGTCGACTACTTTGGCCGGAGCTGCCGACGGGGCCTCTGCTATTTCTCGGCCTTCCAGCTTGGCTTCGATAATTTGAAGCAATGCTTCACGATAATGATCTTTGTAGCTTTCAGGGTCGAATTCTCCTGTCATTATATCAATGAGGCTCTCAGCCATAGCAAGCTCTTTGTCGGATATTTTCACCGAAGAAGGTAAGTCTTTGCCTCGCTGTACTCGTATTTCGTCAGGATATAGCAGTGTGCTCATCATCAACGTTCCGTCCAACGGCCGCAAGGCACACAATCGTTGTTTCGTTCTGATAGCGACATTGGCCACCGCGGTCATGCCTTTTTCGCTCATGGCCTTCATAAACAGAGTAAACGGTTTGAGCGCGGCATCCGCTGGCTCGATGTAATAGCTCTTATCGTAGTGAACCGGATCGATATCCGATTGGTGCACAAAAGACGTAATCTCAATGACATTTTTATTAGGCAAAGGCAATTTTTCGAGATCGTCTTTGTTTATAATTACGTACTGATCCTTGGCATATTCGTATCCCTTTTCGATCTCTTCCGTTTCGATCTTACGGTCGCATTGCGGGCAGATTTTTTGTTCTCTTACTCGGCCCTTGCACTCTTTGTGCAACATATTGAACGAGATGTCTTTGCTCTCAGTGGCCGAGTAAAGTTTCACCGGAATGCTTACCATACCGAAGGTGACTACTCCCGACCATATTGCTCTTGCCGCCATAGTTCACCTTCCGTGCGTACTGGTTCCATTTTTTTAACGACGCATATATAACAGGTCGTGCTCCGATATTTTTCCACGCTATTAAAGCCATTATGCAGCATACAGAAAGCATACATATGGATGTAGCTTTGGCGCATATGAGCGCTAGTGTGGCATTTAGAGCAAACAACCACATTCTAAGAAACAAATTTCGATCTTTATTCGGAAACTCAACACTATAGAAACGGCAAAAATGAGACGACTACCATAATTCCATATGGTATCTTTTTCATTCAAGTTGCGTACATCCCTCCGGAGAGCTTACAATTCGCAAGCTTGAGCGAATCTGCACGAATTTACCAGTGGCTTGGTGGCAAGTGACCAGGGGCACCGGGGTGGTTACCATAAGTCCCGGCCCGGGCAGCACGGCACAGCCGCCGCGGACCATCAGAACCAGCGCTGCCAATCAAGCGAGCCCGAGCGGATGCCAGGACCTGAATCAGGCGCAGCTAATGTAGACGAGATGAGCGCACAGAGCCGCTAGAAGCGCTTACAATTATCGCATCTCGTTTTGGGAGTATCACATGGCATTCAGCCTTACCGCCGATCAGATCATCACATTGGCTCCAGACGACAATTCGGCAAAGTCTGGAAGAGACCTTGCCCACGCAAAGAACTGGGTAAAGCTAGGTACCACGGAGCTTATTGCCTGGGGAGAATGCAAGGGAAGCGGCTCGAATCCGTACCAGACATGCGTCGATCTAACTGAGATTGCGTTCAAGTGTTCTTGTCCCAGTCGCAAATTTCCATGTAAACACGGGCTTGCTTTATTACTCCTCCTGAGCAAAGACTCCAGCCTCTTTAATCAGCCAGATGCACCCTCATGGGCGGATTCCTGGTTAAAAGGGCGTGCCGAGCGAACCGAGAAAAAAGCGAAGAAGGCGGAAGAACCGCCAAAGCCGGTGGACAGGGAAGCGCAGACCAAGCGTGCGACAAAGCGCGAGCAAAACGTTGAAAGCGGTATTGCAGAGCTCGACAGATGGCTTCAGGACGCTGCCAGACACGGGTTGGCCGATTTGCAAACCAGACCGTACCATTTTTGGGAAGGCCAGGCGGCTAGACTTGTGGATGCCCGGGCTCCCGGACTCGCGCGCATGTTGCGCGACTGCGCCGGAATACCGTCGAGTGGTGGAGACTGGCAAGAGCGGCTGCTCTCACGCTTGTCTAGAATTTATTTGCTGCTGGAAGCCTACAAACGCATTTCTGAACTACCAGTGGATCTTGCGGCCGAACTCAGAAATTTAATCGGATACACGGTGCCGCAAGATGAAGTCATGCAAAGCACCGCGGTAAACGATAGATGGTACATTGCCGCACAGTCCGTAGAAGAAGACGAGAAGCTAAAGAGCCAAAGAACCTGGCTGCTCGGTGAGAAAACCGGCCGGACTGCGTTGATCCTTTCCTTCGCCTACGGTAGTGCTTACTTTGATACAAGCCTTGTCGCAGGAACAGTTATAGACGCGGACCTGGTCTTTTATCCTGGAGCTCCTCAAATTCGCGCACTGGTGAAGTGCAGAAGAGGACAAGCAGAACCATTCTCCAGCTTTCCGTCCAAAAACGGAATTGCTGACATTTTTGAAGAATGGGCCAGAACGCTGGCAATTAATCCCTGGTTGGAACTGTATCCGGTGGCGCTCACCAATGTACGCACCGTGCCGGTAGCGGATGGAAAGTGGGAATTACAAGACGAGAGCGGTCATGCTGTGCGCCTCCACGCACCGAGAGATACGGCATGGGTGATGATGGCTCAAAGTGGTGGGGAGCCGATTAATCTGTTCGGTGAATGGAACGGACGGAGTGTTCGTCCACTAGCTATCTATGCCGGTTCGAAATATATGCGATGTAACACGGCCGTGACGAGATGAGGGTGAATCAGGGGCATGTCTGATTGGGAGAATATTGTTGCTGCAGCCATTCTGGGAACAGAGCGTCAAACGCTTCCCTCTTTCCCTGCCAACGACGCGCTGGCTAGCGTCATAGCCCGGGTGTGCGCAGATGCGGAGCGCACCGGAGAACAGCGGTTTTTGTCGGTGGCGGCTCTGGTGAGTTTGCACCAGGCCGCGGGACGTTTGCCTCCCAAAGCTTCCCCGCCGCTCGGTGCCTTCCTTGCGCAAGAAGGTGATGAAGGCTGGCGCGAATGCAACGTTAAAGCAGCCGAGCAGTTGTTTGCCATCATGCAGGGAGGCAAAGCACAATATACTTTGCTCACTCAATGGCTCGAAGCAGCGATGGATAATAAAAAATTCGTGCCACCGAATCTAATACCAAAAATTCTAGACAGTGCGGTGCAACTACCCAATTTCAGGGAGAGACTCTTGCAGGTAGTTGGACCTCGCGGTCGTTATCTGGCGGGGCTGAATCCTGAATGGACTAAGCTACTCACCGGAAAATTAAATCTTCCCGCCAATCCGGAGGAAGTTTGGCAAACAGGCAAGCTGAGCGAGCGGCTTACGTTGATCTATGAGTTGCGAATAGTGAATCCCGCACAAGCACGGACTATGCTTGAGTTAACCTGGGCGCAGGAGGGTTACAAAGAAAGAGAGGTGTATGTTGGAAGCTTCAAATTCGGACTCTCGCAAGATGATGAGCCGTTTTTGGAAGAGAAGGCCCTGGCAGACGGGCGCAAAGATGTTCGTACAGCCGCGCTGTTGTTGCTGGCAAAGCTACCGGAATCGCGCTATGCCAAGAGACTTATCGATTTGGCCACTCCCTTGATAATGTTGGACAGTGATCGAATGAATTTTGAGGTACTGCTTCCGCAAGAATGTGATAAACAAATGCAGCGAGATGGTATTGAGCTTAAGCCCTATGACGCCAGTTTCTCGTTGAATGGAATCGGTGAGAAACAGGGCTGGGTTTGTCAATTACTTGCACTTATACGTCCGTCTTACTGGTGTGAACATTTCGGTGCCACCGCGGCCGAGCTTTTGGCCATTGCGCATGAAACGAAGGATTGGCGAGCACTTCTCCTGGTAGGGTGGACCCGTGCCACCAAGTTGCATGCAGATGCAGACTGGGCTGAAGCACTGGTGAACATGGGAGGTAAATGGTCCGGCGATTACGAGTATGGCGAGTTGCTCAACTGCATGACACGGGAACGCAGAGAGGGCGTTATGCTCAGAATCATTGAAAATCATGGAAGCATTTCATTGCCGGGCAACGCTGAGGTCCAGATGTTAGAGTGTCTTCCAGCTCCATGGAGCGACAGGCTTTCAGCGGAAATACTGAAGTGTATCAAGACCGATTTGGTAAGCCAATCGAGAACCAGTGAAAGCAAAGAACAGGAGTGGACGAATCGGCAGCGGGCTCGTCACATAGAGCCCGTATTGCGACTGCTGGGCGAGAAGGGCGATGTCTCGATTTTTTCAGAGCTCGATGGAAAATGGGACTACAAGGCTCCTGCATTCAGAGACATAAACGAATCATTGGCACATGCCATTGGTTGGATGCGAGGGAGAAAGGAGATTGTAGAGGCGCTCCGGAGTGGTTAAGTCTGAAAAATATATGAAGCAACCTTGAGATTGTCGCAGGGGCCGGACATTCAGAGGCGAGAGAGGGAGCTAAATGGCCCGAGAAATCAGGGAGAAGCACAATGCGGGAAGTGAAATCAGAAGCATCGGAAATATTGCGGGGGCATGCTGAACATCAGTTCGCTGAAGAATTAGTGGAGCTGGAAAAACAAGACAAGCACCAACGCCCGCCCAGTTGGAAGTTGTCACCACGGGCAGTATCAACGTATTTGCTTGGCGGTAAATTGCCAAACGGCTTCCAGATAACGCCAAAGTATATCGGAAACCGCCGTCTAATGGAAATTGCCATAGCTACCTTAGCCACCGATCGCGCGCTATTGTTGTTGGGAGTGCCCGGCACTGCAAAATCCTGGGTCTCCGAACACCTGGCGGCAGCGGTCTCGGCCGACTCAACTCTGATAGTGCAAGGCACCGCGGGAACTTCGGAAGAATCTATTCGCTACGGGTGGAACTACGCGCGTCTCCTCTCAGAAGGTCCGTCTCTGGGAGCACTGGTGTCAAGCCCCGTGATGCGAGCCATGCGAGATGGAAAGATTGCCAGAATTGAAGAGCTAACCAGAATTCCGGCAGATGTGCAGGATACGCTCATAACGGTTCTCTCGGAAAAGACTCTTCCTATTCCCGAGCTAAACGAAGAAGTGCAAGCGGTGAAGGGCTTCAATGTCATTGCCACCGCCAACGATCGAGACAAAGGTGTGAATGAATTGTCGAGCGCGCTCAAGCGACGATTCAATACCGTTGTGCTTCCGGTTCCTGAAACCATAGAGGAGGAAGTTGAAATAGTACGCCGTCGTGTTGAATCTATGGGACACGCTCTGGAACTGCCAGCTGAACCTCCGGCGCTGGAGGAGGTACGCCGAATTGTCGTAATCTTCCGCGAGTTGCGCTCTGGTTTGACCATAGACGGCAAATCAAAAATCAAGACGCCGAGCGGCACGATGAGCACTGCTGAAGCTATTTCGGTGGTGAACAGCGGGTTGGCACTGGCCGGACACTTCGGTGATGGAAAGATAAGTGCAAAAGATCTGGCCTCTGGAGTAACCGGGGCAGTTATTAAAGATCCCGTTCAAGACGTAATTGTCTGGAAGGAATATCTAGAGACAGTGGTGAAAGAACGCGATGGATGGAAAGACATCTATCGTGCTTGCCGTGACGTCACATAGGAGCTGGCAAGAAATGGCAGACCCTACCGTTCGCCTTTTAGGAATAAGACACCTCGGCCCGGGCTCAGCGCGCAGTGTACTTGAAGCGCTCACTGAGATGGAGCCGGATTGTATTCTGGTGGAAGGTCCGCCGGAAGGACATCGCGTTCTCCCCCTGCTTGTGCATGAGCAGATGAAGCCACCAGTGGCGATGCTCATCTACTCGCCGGATAATCCTGGCAAGGCTGTTTATTATCCGTTCGCGGTCTTCTCTCCGGAATGGCAGGCGCTCTCATTTGGTCTGAAGAAACACATACCTGTTCGATTTATGGATCTGCCGCAGAGCAACTGGCTCGCCTTGTCCGAAGACGAGCCCGAGACCGCTGCACCGGATAGCGAGAGTGACACGGTAGATGATCCCGGCGAAATTGGCAACAATGAGCAGGAAGATTCAGAGACAGATCGAGGTGCAAATCACCAACATGCCGACGAAGTTTCGGAACATGAGGATGACCTTCTTGCTCATTTGCATGAGCACTCGGATGGAGAGAAACTCGATGCCCTAAGCATCCGGCGCGATCCCCTCAGCTGGCTGGCCAGAGCAGCCGGCTACAGTGACGGGGAGCGCTGGTGGGAGCATTTGGTGGAGCAACGCCGAGATAATCGCGAAGTCTTTCAGGCTATCAACGAAGCGATGACTACCTTGCGGAAGGAACTGCCAGAACAGCGTCCAGACAGAATGGAACCGCTGCGCGAGGCCCATATGCGGCAAACTATTCGGAGTGCGCAAAAAGAGGACTTTAAAAAGATCGCAGTTATATGCGGTGCCTGGCATGTTCCCGCTCTTGACGAAATGCCGCCGGCCCGAGAAGATGCCGCCACCCTCAAAGGACTCCCCAAGATCAAGGTTGATGCAACCTGGATTCCGTGGACCAACAGCCGGCTGACCTATGCCAGCGGATACGGGGCGGGCGTGACATCGCCGGGTTGGTATCACCATTTATGGACAAGTAACGGGCTGGTGGCCGAGAGATGGATGGCGCGTGTAGCTCGCCTGCTCAGAGAAGAAGATCTTGACGCTTCGTCGGCCTCCGTCATTGAGTCGGTGCGGCTGGCTGAATGTTTGGCCGCATTGAGGGGGCGTCCACTGGCCGGTTTGGAAGAAATGATGGAGGCGAGCAAATCGGTTTTTTGCTTAGGTAGCGATGTTCCACTGCGTATGATTCAGCACAAGTTAATTGTGGGAGAAGTGCTGGGTGAAATACCGGAACAGACGCCAAGCATACCTCTTCAAAAGGACATTGAAAAAGAGCAAAAACGGCTTCGTCTGCCGGCCGATGCCGGAGAAATGGTCAAAGATCTTGACTTGCGCGCTGAGAATGACCTTGCACGAAGTCATTTGCTTCACAGAATGGAGCTTCTGGGAATTCGTTGGGGGCTTGTTGAAAAGACCACCGGCAAGAAAGGCACGTTTCACGAGGTATGGCGCATTCGCTGGCAACCGGAATTCAGCCTGCTCATTATTGAAGCCGCGCGCTGGGGCAAGACTGTTGCAGAGGCAGCCACCGCTTTTTCCACCCATAAAGCAGATGAGACGCATAGTTTACCCGAGCTGACACAGCTCCTAGACAAGTCTCTCTGGTGCAATCTTCCCGTGGAGCACATAATGCAACGGGTGGAGAACGAGGCTGCCATCGCAGACGATATCACTCATTTAATGGGGGCAGTTCCACCGCTTAGTGAAATTGCTCGCTACGGAAACGTTAGAAAAACCGACACCTCAGCTGTATCGCATATCATCAACGGGTTGGTGGCACGAGTAGCTACCGGCATGTCCGCCGCCTGCGCATCTCTCAATGACGAAGCGGCAAGCGCCATGTTTGAGCACATCATTGCACTGAATTCTGCGTTGTCGCTTCTCCAAAATGATGAACTTACCGCGCTCTGGCACGACTCTCTTGGCCGGTTAGCCAATGACTTTGGCATTCATGGCCTCGTATCGGGACGTGCGTGCCGGATACTGAAAGACGCAGGCACGATTTCCGCGGAGGAGGCCGCTACTCGAATCGGATTGGCGCTATCCCGCGCCACTGATCCCGGTCAGGCGGCAAACTGGGCGGAGGGATTTCTTCGCGGTAGCGGGCTTGTGCTCATACACGACGAAGCGTTATTCGCCGTAATTGATGAGTGGGTATCGGCATTGTCTGATGACACGTTCACCACGGTTTTGCCATTGCTGCGCCGCACGTTTTCCACATTCACCCGACCCGAACGAAGACAAATGGGAGAGCGTCTCGTTTCCGGCCCGCGCAAACATAGAACACCGGTACCACAATCCGATTTCGATCAGTCGCGCGCAGACGCAGTATTGCCTGTGATTTCAAAGTGTCTGGGGTTAAGTTAGCTTCCAGGTTTAGCTCTCTAGCGAGTGACGGTACGATGTACTTCGGCTAAAAGGTTTACGAAATTTCCGCGTCAGTTAAAGGCTACACAGGAGAAACCATGACTGCACAGTCAGACACCGCGAGCGATAAACCTACAGATGAGAGGACGAGACGTTGGCGACTCGTTCTTGGTGGTCAGGACAGCGACGGGACGGGCTGTGGTCTGGGCGCAGATGATAGAGCAATGGACAGAGCGCTGGAAGCACTTTACGATGCAGACACGGACAACACAAAGAAGGATCAAAAACGCCGTGGTGGTTTGGGCAGTTCGGCGCCATCGGTATCTCGATGGCTGGGGGATATCAGAAAATACTTTCCTTCGTCAGTTGTGCAAGTTATGCAACGCGATGCGCTCGATCGATTGAATCTCAGGCAAATGCTCATGGAGCCGGAACTGCTTGAATCGGTGGAGGCGGATGTACATCTGGTGGCGGATCTCATGGCACTGTCAGGTGCGATGCCCACAAAAACGAAACAGACGGCGCGCAAGGTCGTTAGCAAGGTTGTTGACGATCTCATGAAGAAATTGAGCAATCCGATGCGGCAGGCTATTGCAGGCAGCCTCAACCGTTCTGTGCGAAATCGCCGGCCGCGCCATCGGGAGATCGACTGGAACAGAACGATCCGGGCGAACCTCAGACACTACCAGAAAGAGTATCGCTCTATAATTCCCGAGACATTGATCGGCTACGGTCGAAAGCGATCGAGCCTCAAAGACATAATTCTCTGTGTTGATCAAAGCGGCTCCATGGGCACGTCTGTAGTATATTCTGGAATTTTTGGAGCAGTGCTTGCATCTATTCCTGCAGTGAGCACTCGAATGGTTGTCTTCGACACCGCAGTAGTAGATCTCACGGAGAATCTAAGCGATCCTGTGGACATTTTGTTTGGCGTGCAATTGGGTGGTGGCACCGACATAAACAGAGCGCTTTCTTACTGCCAGAGCCTTGTGCGAAGACCTGGTGATACGGTGCTGGTGCTGATCAGCGACTTGTATGAAGGCGGTCTCAAAGACGAGATGCTCAAGCGGATGGCGAGCCTGGTGAGTGCAGGTGTTACCTGTGTCGCGTTGCTGGCTCTCAATGATGACGGGGCACCGATGTATGATCATCACAACGCCGCTATATTCGCGGGACTGGGTGTACCATCTTTTGCGTGTTCACCGGATTTGTTTCCTGATCTTATGGCAGCAGCAATCGGTAAGCAAGACATGTCCGAATGGGCAGCAAAGCACGGAATCGTCACCTCGCGAAGCGACAGCAACTAGACGCTTCTTGCGCTCCCAAACACACTTCTACTGAGCGGAAGACATCTGCAATTCTGGATTGTGGGCGAGGGCAGTCACAATTTCATCATGCACCAAATTATTGGTGGCTAACACGTGTCCCGAGGTGATATCGAATTGCTCATTGGCCAATCCAGTCACAGTTCCGCCTGCTTCTCGGACGATCAGTGTGCCCGCTGCAAGATCCCAGGGAGCTAACTTGTATTCCCAAAATCCATCTAATCTTCCGCAGGCTACAAAGCTCAGATCCAAAGCTGCGGAACCATCACGTCTTACACCATGACAAAGATCAGTCAGTTTTGCAAACTCCTCAATGTTGCTATAGGTGGCATTGGCGGTATCAGGGGGAAAACCTGTGGCAAGTAGACATGTTGAGAGAGAAGAGATTGCTGATACTTTTATCGGTTTGTTGCCCATGACCGCCCCGTTACCCTTCCGGGCAAAAAACAATTCACCGGATATGGGGTTGAATACCACTCCAAGCTGCATC
>JAKFUT010000255.1 GCA_021732565.1 Candidatus Obscuribacterales bacterium | reverse complement strand
AATCTGTCCATTGCCGACCTGCAAAAAGCGATTGACCGTCATCCACAAACGGTGGCCGCTCGCACTGAAGAGTTGGCGAAACTAGCCGCCGATGCTCCTGCACGCACTGCTTACATTTCTAAGCTGGCGGAGACGTTTCGTAGTTCAACCAGTCATGAAGAAAAAGCTGCGGCTGCTCACGCCCTCTTGCGATTAGCAGCCGATTCGGAGGGAAAACTTCCTGAAGTGGCCGGGGCCTACCAATCTACCAATGGCCGCCTGGAAGTCAAATCGAAGGATGTGCAGGATTTTGCCGACAAGACCGGAGAAGGGCTGCTCAAGCGTGCTCAGCAAGTACTGTTTCTGCCCGAAACCGATCCCAAACGACAGGCCTTAGCCAATGATGCCATCGCTGCATTCCGTCAGGCTACCAATGGGTCCTCCGATCGGTTGGCGGCGGCCATGGTGCTTATGTCGATGCGTACGTCCGATAATCCCGATGAGAAGCTGGGTGGCGCGCAGGGTTACAAAGCCAGTGACGTCTGGCGCTACTTGCAGACTCAGTCTGTTTCGGGCACGCCTGAAGCGAGATTGGCTGCCGGCGACTTTATGCTACGTACCAGCCGTTCTGCTACCAATGCACTAGCTGGACAGGAGCAAATACTGGCTGGATTGGAAACTCAACTCAAGACAAAACCAAATGATAATGAGTTGAAAGAGCGTATTGCAGAAGCCAAAACTCGTATAGCGTCAAGCAAGCAATTCCAGGAGCTCACGCGTTTCGACTATGCTGAGTTCGGCCGCATCTGCATGGACGTGTTAAACGATCCCAAATCGTCGAGACAAACCCGACTCGACGCCATGGTATCACCCAACGGGCCTCGCCTGGGCATGATACTGCAGCAGATGAAATACCACATTGAACCGGCACTGAATGCTGAACAAGATCAAGGGAAAAAACTTCAGGGATTAGCTTCCATCTATGGTCGTGATTCTCACGCAATGCAAAGGGTGTTTAGAGAAGTTGCAGCCAATAACAGCGAAGATCCTGATGTGCGTGCGATGGCAAGCCGAATGCTTAGAGCTGCCGATGCACAAAGACCAACAGTCAATGGCGTCAATATTACGCCAGGCGTTGAAATGAAGATTGGTTCCGCTACCAATTCTCAAGTCAAAATAACTGCTGATAGCATTGTGGGCGATCATGCAAGACTCCGTCTGGGTCATGACGGGCGATTGATGATTCGAGACATGGGCAGCACTGCAGGCACCATAATAGTGCGAGCCAATGGCACCGAAGAAAAAGTCGGCCGTGGGTTTACGGCGATCAATCCGGGCGACAAGATAATTGTCGGCGATAAACGAACAGGACACGAACTTGTCTTCAGCACGGAAGGACTGCAACAACTTGCTCTGGGAGCAACCGATGCTCGCAGTACAGCAGGCACTACTGCCGGTGCGCTGGCCGAGGCGAATAAGAAAAAACTGCTAGACGACTTGAATAGAGATACAGGGCCAAGTCCCGATGTTTCCCACGCTGATCGAATTGAAGCTCGTGCGTCAAAACTTAGCGCTGCTGAAGCCGCTTTAGATTTGGGTCACACGGCGCTGGGACTGACCGAGCCGGCGTTTCGGAAACTAGTCGCCACAGCATTGGCCGATTGCATTAATTTGCAAAATCCGGAGCTCGCTAAACGGGCGCTCGGAAGGCTAACCCCGGAACTCATTGCCACGCTTGATGTTCCTAAAGCAGATGCACTGCGCGAGAGCACGCTGTCTATTCTTGCCAATGGCCGGCGCGATACCCCTACCGAATCGCTGCGGCTCGACCTGCTTGCCCGATCGACCGACATATTTGCCAATGCCAGTCGAGAGCAACGCAGCAGACTCGCCAACATTTGCGAATGTGTTCTCCTTCCCGGAGCCCAGACGGCATTGAGCCGACAAGATAGCAATTTCAGCTATCCAACCTTCGGTTCCGCCACGCAGGAACTTTGCGCCAAAGCTGTAGAGACGCTGGCGGTCCTCAATCCCGATCGCGCAGCTGAAGTGGCTAAGCTGCTTCTTCTTGGTGGCAGCGATCGCGGGCAGAATGTCGAAAGGGCTTTGCCCTCTGTTCGGCTTGCTGCAGTGAAGGCTTTAGCTGAGGTTTCTCCCCCCGATCTTCAAGCTACAGCTCTCAGCGCCATGCGCACTGACAGTGATCCTCGCGTACTGGCCGAATTGGCTAAAGTGGAGTTCGGATCAAGGCGTCCTGATCTGGACCCGATACGCATGGAAGCAGAAATCCGCGATATACAAGCCAGGCTGGGAACTCGTGCTAAACAGGGTGATTTGCAAGCAGGCAAGGCCCGGTTTGATGAGCTAATGGCTGCCAATGAAAGATATCCGCAGAACGCTTTTCTGCAAATTCGCAGGGAGGCGCTCACGGGGCTTGATCCCAACTATCCGGGCAATCCCTTCTCTGCAACTGCCATTAAGGCCCGACAGGCACTGCTCTGGTTGGTGGCTGAAGGTCCTGCTCAAGGAACTCGAGGCTATGGTGCTAAGGAAAGAGCACCCGATATTTTGCGCGATGTTGTTCGATTTGGACAAGAGAATCCAGATACATTGAAAAGGCTGGCCGGGGAAATGGTCGGCGGCCTCGAATATGCCATGCAAAGCAACCTGCGGATGGGCGCTGCTGCTCGTGGTGTGCTGGTCGATACCTATCTCGGCCTCAAGCCAGGCACCAACGGTATTGTCAGCAAAGAAGAAGCCGCCGTTGTGCTTGCGGGCGTGTTGCAAAATGAATTGCGTAATAACTCCAGGAACCCGTATGATAACTTCCGAGAGTCGCAAGCCAACTTGCTTTTGCAGGATAAAATCCTCACTGCCCTTAAAGACCTGAAGACGGACAAGGTAATTCCGATGCTTCTTTCACTGGCGGGCGGAGAAAGAATACGCTCATTCGACTCTGAAGGGCGCCCGGCTGCGGTTCAGTATGGAAACACATTGCGCGAGTTTAGCTATGCGCGAGATGGTAAGCTGGCCAGCTTTACGGAAACACCGCCGGCAAAGACCTATCGCAGGGAAGGTAACACCAATGACTTCAAAGCCACTGATGGTAGTATCATCAAAGATGCGGAAGTGATCACAAGAAGGACCTTTTCGAATGCCGATGAACGTGATAGAGCTTACAGAAGCTTCGGCAGATCTTTGCTCACTGGTGAAGTAGGTGACTTCCGGTACACTAAGGACGGAATAACCTATCTCGTCAAACCGAATGGTACGGTGATGACCGAGGAGTTAAAGTCCAATAGTCGCAAGATCACCATTACGTATCCCGACGGACGGAGTTCGCGCGAGTTTAATTTTACGAAGAGCGGAGATGTCACCACTTGTGCCGTCAAAACTCAACCAGGTGATACCACCCACACATGGACCTCACGCGGAAATTTCGGGGTCTGGCAAGCCACGGGAGGCCTGTCATCTTCCGGTAACAACCGAGACGGGTTCATTCAACCTTTCAATTTTGACCAGGCACACTATGTCTACAACAAAGACAACAAACAGTTTTTCGCAGATGCCAATGGTGGTGAATTCGAAACCGGTAGTGATCGCCGTACAGTTACATTGAAGCCAGGCTCGTTGCCTGCAGATGCGCATCCAGATGCACAGGTTCGTCGCGAGGCGGCTCTTGCTCTTTGCCATTTACGTGAGTCCACTGCGATTCCGCGGCAGACTGCAGTAGATGAAATCGAGTATATTCGCAAGCGTCAGGAGACAGAAGCGACTTATCTACCTGCATTCGGACCAAAGGCGACTACAAGCGGATTGGCTGACGAAATGGCCAAGGCTCTGGCCAACAGCAGCTCTGATGCGCGTGCCGTTGTAACGACGCTGTATAAGGGCTTTCTGTCGAAGCCATTGGAGAGCAACGATCCGCGCCTGGTTATTTTGAGGGCGGCTCTGAACGACGGTAATGATCTTGTTCGCATGGCAGCGGCAAGAATGCTGATGACGAGCACCGCCGCTGGTGACAAGGAAAGATCTCTCTTTGCCTCCGCCGATTTGAGCAAAAACAGCGGATTCGTTGGTCTGCGGGAAGAAGCAACGAAATTTCTCGATGAGCAGAAAACGGCCAATGGGCCGCTAGTGACAAGAGCCCTGGCGGAAACTCCAGACCGACCACGAAGACCGGCTGAACAAGCGGGTATGAACTTCGATATAGCCGTAACTCGAGACGTGCGTTTTCAGCGCGCATTCGAGCAAGTGAAACGAACCATGTTGGAAGGGCAACCGCAATACCTGCGCTGGACAGCAAAAGAGTGGGAAAATTTCTGTAAAACCACAGAAGGTTATGCACTCCTCAGTCGATCGGGCTTTGTGCAAGCCGGCACTCGTGAGGTGGCCACCCTTGAACAAAATCGGGGACGGCTCTCGAAGTTGTTCGACTCGGCGGCAACTATCCGCCAGGAACAAGAGAATGCTCGCGAGTCTGTAATTCCGAAGATGTGGCGCGCTTTTGACACTCTTGTCAAAAACGCGATGGAGAAAAAGGATGACGATCCGCAGGGACAGGCTGCCCGTAGAGCCCTGGTATTCGTGGTTGCCAGTCGCGGCGAAGGAATGCACGAGCGCTTTCGAGACGAAGCCGTCACCCGTGCGGTGGATGCGATCAATCGCATGTGCAAAGGCAGTTCACCAGGACGCGGCGACTTCGAAGCTCCGTTGGTGGCGATTCTGACTCAGTCTGATCTGTCTCGTTCTTTGCGAACGAAACTGCTCGAGTCGCTAGATGCGCTCGGCGGGCCCGGTGGTAAGGTTTCCAATGAGACCATTGCCAGCACTGCCACGGTTGCGTTAGAGCGTGAATATAGATTCATGCCGCGACCGGGTCAACCAGGGTATCAGGAGTCTATTGATTATCAAAAGAAACTTCTTGAGGTGATCAAAAAATACGGCAATCGAGAAATTGGACCGGCAATGGACTTCTTCAAACAAAACCATTCCTCTGATGAGATCAAGCGGTTGGCCGGCGAAGCAAAAACGGAAGTGGAAACTCGCGCCGATCGCGGTTCGCAACGATTGGTAGATGCCATGATTGCGGATACAGCCGGTACGCGCCGGTTCAGCTCAATGGTGGAAAGAACCGATAATCGCATACCGTTGCTGGTCACGGCAATGAACAATACAGTCTTGCCCGAAGCGCAAAGACTGAGAGCCGCTACTATTTTGATGGCTCCGGAACACAGAGGCATCACTGCCGAGCAGCGACAGTCTGCCATCAATGCTTACGCGGACCTGGGACTGAAAAGCACGAGCGAAACCGTTCGTTTCGATGTGGCTTCGTCCTTGCTCGATCACACTAAGTCGCAGTATTCCAGAGAACAACGCGAAAAAGCTGCTGCAGCCATGGGTGCGCTCTGTATGGCCGGCGATAAAACCACCGCCGATAAGGCACTGGCCGCGGTGCAAAAACTGACCGCTACCGAGTCGAAAGAAGCCGTAAGCGGTATGCTTAGAGCGCTCGACGCGCTGAAGACGAGCGGCGCCGCAATCGACAAAGAGAAGATTGCCACCGTATTCGATGCCATTGGCAAGCTCTATGAATCTTCAACCAAAGCTGCCCACCACCAGGCCCAGCTATTGCAGGCGGTTAAACTCGCCGGCGACATGCTTGGCTCAGACCATGCACGCACCAAGGCTCTGGCAGACATGTTCATTCAGGAGGCCGATGGCGGCAGGTTGCGGCTGGCCAGTGCCACTGATGTTCGCATTCAGCCTCTGGTGAATGCCCTCGCTTCCACCAACAGAGAGTTCGCTCTGGTGGCTGCGCGAGTATTGCTGGAAGGGGGCAACTTTGTTAGCGATGCTCAGAAACAGGCGGCCACGGCAGTTGTGCTCGACACCGCGGCAAACACCACTGGCAATACCAAGCAAGCGGCCAAAGCCTTGCTCGACGGATGGGATGCAAAGACGAATTTACTGGCCATGGAAGGGCTCGTCGGCAGGTTGCAGAGCGGTCCTAACCCGGTAGATTCATTAAGGAATCAACTGACCTTGATGCCCGTACTATTCGAAAAAACCAAGGACGATCCTAAAGCGGAAGCGGCCGTATTCAAGGCTGTAACATTTGCCAAGACAGAGGCAGTAAGGAACGAGTTGCTCAAACTTATCGATCGTTGTGGCAGCAATACGTTCACCCCGCTGAGCGGAGCCGGCGATGCACGAATGGCTGTATACAGAGACGCGGTTAACGGTGATGATCGACGACTGGCGTTGACAGCTGCGCTTGCATTACTGCACAAGGATGCTAAAGATGTAGCCCCGGCGCTGGCTGTAGAAGCTAGAAAAACAGTCTATCGAGAACTCGAGCGCATGCTCGACGAGGCCCGTGCTACCCAAACCCGCCCCGGTGCTCAGCCTGCAGACAAGGCTGCGGCATGGGCTCGCATCGATGGCGTGCTGGCGAACATTGGAGAAAAGTCGGACGACTACGGCCGAACATATGTCTTGTCGCGAAAGCTTGAAATGGAAGGCGGCAAGGATAATGAATTGCTTCCCTTGTATCAGCGGCTGGCCAGACTCAGCCGAGCTGGAGGGTCGGAACAAGCTGCACGCATTTTCGAACAGCGGGCAGAAGCGATAAGCGGTCGCATTGGTGCAACTCCTGACATAAGCCGGGCTAATGAGGAGTTCGTTACCGCAAAGCAGACTGCCGCTGATGCTATACGAACGAAAGACGCCACTAAGATAGCAGATGCAGAAAGGCAGCTAAAAGCGGTGGCGGATCGATACAAAACACTTTTGGGTGAAAACAGTACACAGCGAGCCGACGCAATAACAGAATTGGCGTCCTTCTACTCAAGACTGGGCAAGCATCAAGATGCCGCCCGGGCTGCCAAAGAGGCTGTGCGCATTTGGGATCAGCGTCGTGAAGTGGCCAGCCCCCAACGTACTCGAGCAATTGGTACGCTGGCCGTATCGACATACGGGCAGCCTGGCGGCGCTGCAGACTTTGCAGATGCCAGGCGCAGGTTGCTTGCCAGCACCAATGATACCGATGGTAGAGTGGTTACGCTGGATGACGGCAATGTCTTGAAAGAAGTGGTCGATTACATGATCAGCCGTGGTGCCATTAGTAATGATAACTTTGCTGATGTGGATACTATGAGTAGAAGGGCTCTCGATGTGACTCGTCGTGTACATGGCGCGGGCTCTCAGCAGGCTGCTGCCGCGCTCGAAACTCAGGCCGGTGCCTTAGCCGCTGGCGGGCGCCCGGCGATGGCGATTCCGATACTGCAACAAGCACGCAGCCTCTATCAATTGCCGGGTTTGGAAGCGGACTTCGGACGTGCGTCGGGCCAATTGGGTGACGCGTTGGCAAGTACCGGACGGGTGGTAGAAGCAGATGCGGCGTATGTCGACGGCATTCAGGCGATGACGGCACCAGGTGTAACAGTAGATAGAACCGTTGTTGAAGGACAATTGGACAGTTACCTTCAACACCTCGTTCGCACCGGCCAGACCAGAAAAGCTCAGTCTGTTCAAATGGCTGCCGAGCATTATGCACAGACCGGCATATTGCCTCCGCTAACTGCATTCGGCGGAGGAGGCCCTTAGTCTTGGACTGGCCCGCCGTTGCCCTCCTTCCCTGGTTGCCCGCGGCACCACAATTTTTTGTGTGTTTGACGACGCGCAGCATTTCCTGTTTCAACATCCTCGCTGGCATGAGGGGAAGACATTATCAAAGCGAGGCGGCAAGCCCACCATTGGGCATGATCATGTCGATGACCTATGAAAATATGCGAAATGCATATTGCCCCTTAGCAGCCGAGCCGAAACGTCCTGAATTTAAGCAATTCGCTAAGCCGAATTGTAAGATTTTATGCATGATATGCATAAAATGATAGGAGACCACAAATACCAAAGCCCGGCGCCAAGCAACGGGACTATTGATGGCGCTACCACAACGATGAAGGATAGCTGCGGTTGTCTCCAGTCGTTTGTATTGCCACCGTGATCGGGCAGATAGCTGCAGCTCCGTTGTGTGCTTCGTCATGAAGGTGCTATCAGTGACAGTCTGTGGCTTCGCAGACTCCGCGGTAGTCGCCCGAAGGAGAACAGTTAAAGTGTCTGTTTCCTCATCAGCGACTCTTCGCTAACAGCGGTAAAACGGGAATCCTTCAGGATTTGGGAGGATCACCATTGAAAAATCTCGTGCTGACGTCGTCTAATAGGCAGAGAATCGCGAACTCGGAACATTGTACGTGGAAAAACCAGCATCCAAATCTCGCAATATCGAAACCTTGCACTTCAGCACGGATTTGGCGGGAGCAACATTTGCCGGAGAACAGGGAAGTGCAGAGGTGCTTTTGCGGTCTGCTGCTTATGCAGCGTTTCAATCTCCTGTAAACGGAGTTCTGCAACTGTTCGACGCTGACGGCAAGAAGGGCTTGCTCAAGGAAGACTCAGCGTGGCAGTTGATTGCACCGCCACCCAAAGCAGAGCCGTGGTCTCGAAACTGGCACCTTGAGCAGATTGGCACGGGAGTCGGCATGATTCTTCCGCTAGTAGCTACCCACAAAGTCGTTCAGAGTTGCTTCCCGAATAAGATAGCGGCACTGGCTGGCGAGAAGGGATTGCAGTGTCTCACTCAGGCGGAAAAGCGACATCTTGTTCGATACGAAATCGGTGTTGCCGCAGGAACCGGGGCGCTGTTCGGTGGTTTTTTGACGCCCACCCAAGAGGCCAGTTCGGCAACTTTGGGGCGGCAGCGGTTTGATCAGGCTGTGTCGAGCGCATTGACCTTTGGAACTATGGCTACTGTGGGAGCCGGAATAAAGAGCATCACCCAACCGCTGAAAATGGAGGGTGTTCTTGGTAAAATCGTCAGAAGTGATTCCCTGGCTACGGCATTGGCGGGAATACCGGCTGGCATTGTTGCGGTGGACAGCCATAAATTCCTTCAGACCGGTAAATTGGCTACGTGGGACGAACGGCTTCAGTCGATGTACAGCTTCTCCATTCTGGGAGCAGGATTAGGAAAAGCCATGCGAATCGGTAAGAATTCCATCGTAGGTGAAGGAGCTGAGCGTGTTGGTGATCCTCGTGCAGCGATTGAGCAACCGATTGAACGAGTGTTGCTTGAGCCGACCTCGCGCGAGTCGGGGGCGGTCAGGTTTCCAGATTTAAAAATAGATGTTCCGAAAAACGTGGATCTAACGTACGAGCGCACCTCAGTCAGTATGCCCCGCCTGAAAGAAGGCGTGACGTTACCGGAAACCTTTGATTCTCAATTGCAGTTCGAACAATTGGCACTGCGTCAAGAACCGGTGCCGGTGAGAGTCTATAGATCTCCGGGACTGAAGACCGAAGTAATCGTGCCGGAAGATTATGCTCTCAAACTAGATCGCGTTAATGAGTTGAAGCAACAGGCAAAACTAGAAGGAACGGCTGGATACCTTGCCTCAAGAACTCTGGCCGAGCCGCAGTGGGCTGAGCTGGCTGAACGGATGACTCCGCAAGACGTTTTCGGTCACTTGCAAATGACGCCGCGACCGTCGAGATTCCAGCGCATAGTCATTACTGATCAACGCAACCCATACGATGCATGGTACGCCAGCCAGCACAGGCAGCCAGGCTTCAGATCCGCTGCAGATTCCGTATTCTCATTGGGTGAGACCACCTGGTACGGCCGGGAGCGAGGTCCGGGAATGGTCAATGACATGTTGCACGAATGGGTGCATCATGAGCAAAAGGCGAATCCGCTCGACACTGCCGTGTTTCAAATTGCCTCACGGTTAGAAAATCAATCCTGGCCGCGAGATTACGCACGAGCGCCAGAGGAGAACTTTGCCATTACATTGGGTGAGCATGTTCTACATCCCGAGGGAGCCAAAGTCTCGGAGCTGGTTGCTAATGCGCCGCTACGGGCTGCAGCGCTGGGCCACGGTCTGCAAATGATGCTTCAAGAAGTGCCTTTGGGAGAGCGAGGACTCCTGCACGATCAGTTAGCCACAAGAGCCGAATTGCTTTCCAGCCAGGCGAGTCCGCTTGCTCGCAGAATTCTCGTTGATATCGCCGGCGGTGAACAATCTCCCAATTCACTCAACGCAGTGAAGCTATTGTTGTTCCTCGGTAAAGCAGAAGATTTCGCCGGTCTTTCCGCTGTTCGTAAGCTCGACCTGTCTTTTGAGCCACTGGCTGATGCGCAGGCCCAAAATTTGCGGTTCCTTACGGGTTTACGAGAACTCGATTTGAACAACACCCATGTTTCCGATGCAACGTTGAGACACCTTGCTTCAACGCCCCTGGAAGTTCTGAATCTGCGAAAGACAAGAGTCACCAATGCTGGAATGGCCAACTTGCCGACCAGTCTGCGAACCTTAGACATCAGCGGCAATCCCCTGGGTGATCCCGCCGTTCGCTCCCTGGTGAACCTGACTAATTTGAAGCTGCTCGATCTTCAAGGCACGCGCATCACTCACGTGGGCTTGGGCAAGTTAGTTGAGGGGCTTCCCGGCATACAAATTCTCGACTGAGGAACCGTACACCTTGCGTGCGAATTTCACCAAGAATAGTTAAATAGGAGAAGCGACTTAATGCAAGTTTTTATCGTTGACGCATTTACCAGTGAACGATTTAAGGGGAACCGCGCCGGGGTAGTGGTGGAAGCAGAGGCTCTGACCGCAGAAGAAAAGCAACAAATCGCATCTGAGATCAACGCTTCAGAAACTGCGTTTGTGGTGCAACGGGACCCTGAGTACTTCAAAGTGGAATACTTTACGCCCACGACAGAGATTGATTTTTGTGGTCACGCTACCGTTGGTACTTTTCACACTTTGGCCAGTATGGGAAAGATTTTATTGGACGGGGGGATGAAAAAGATTGTTGTGGAGACTCGCGCTGGCGTTTTTCCTGTCGAAGTAACTCGATTGAAAGACGAAATATTAGTGGCTATGACACACAGCAGTTTCAATATTGCTCCGCTTGAATGTGATCCTGATGGAGTGGCTGAGTCTTTGGGCCTTTCGTCGAATTCGCTGGACCGAGAATTTTCAATACTCTTTTCTAAGACGGCAAATTGGCATCTCATGGTAGGCGTGAAGGATCGAGTCGAACTTGACAGGCTTAGCTACGATGTGGACAAACTTTCTGAAATTCTGTTGCAGGGCAGCGCTGTCACTGCGCATGTCTTTTGCAAAGGAGAGGGGCCCGGAAAATTTCACGCACGAAACTTTTGCCCCACAGTTGGTATTCCCGAAGATCCAGGAACCGGATCAGCTGCCGCTGCTTTTGGCGCCTATCTGGCTCACACCGGCCACCTCACCGCAGATACAAATGAGTTTTGTATTGTACAGGGTGAAAAAATGGGGCGTAGGAGCGAAATTGGCGTGACAGTGCATCTGCGCGGTGGCCAGTTCGAAGATGTGAAATTCTCAGGAACGGCTGTGCCCAGCTTTCAACTGATCGAGCATGATCTCGTTAATAGGCAAATGAGCAGTTCGTCAGCATAACCTGCAGGCAGATTGCAGTTCGCTAGTTCCGGAACTGCAACGCCGTCGGTCTAATCAAATCGCTGCTGGTGGACAGCTACCGGGCTTGACCAGTGGTGTCCCTCAGAGGTTTCATGAGTCACTTAGCTCGGTCCGTGTCTGCGGTGGACGCCCCGGGCGCGTTCGCCTCCGTACGTGATCATAACAGCATGTTGTTATGTCTCCTTACGTAGTAACTTGGACCCGGGATGGGAAGGTGCTCATCGATTGAGATTACAGCGCTTTCACGACCGGCTTGTGCAACCGGGTGATTGCTTGATTGACTGACGCGCACGCGAATAATGTCAATGTCTTCCGTCCGGGGGTAACGCCATGAGCACTGAGTAAACTCAGTGCTCATGTGAGTGTCAACTCCGGTGTTCCTGCGATCCGACCAATTGATAGTCTGTGTGATGTTGTTTGGTGGATCAACTGTCTGTCTTGTGTTTGCTTCGATGCAGAACAGTTATTGTTTAAGACAATCTCGAAAAGGTGTTTCGTTGGTCAAGGACATCTCTGAGTCCGTCCATTCGATTATCTACTGATTCAATTTGATCCGCTCTGTGAGACAAGCGCATTGGCTTTGTTCTCGAGTCGTCTTTCTGCGAACTATGTTTTTGGAATGGATATCGTCAGTATGCCGTTTCTGTAATTTGTCTGCATTTTGTCTGGCTGTACATTCTGTGGCAGTGGTAATGCTGCCTGGAAACTAGATATCGCACATTGCTCCTGCGCATTCCGTTCATGGTTAACAAGTTTGTCATGCTCTTGTCCCGTAATCAGAAGCGAGTGACCTTCAATTCTTACATTCAGATTCTCTGGATTGATGGCAGGCAGGTTCGCAGTCACAACCACGGACTTAGATGTGTTCTTGGTAGAGATTCTAGGCACCGATGATAACACGCTGCTAAGATCGTGGGCTCGCCATGCGGGCATCGGTGCAAACCAATCCGGGGCCATTGTATCGTCCATCACACCGACAATCGCTGGTCTCTGGCAGCTTTCTCCGGCCCGCCCCTGGTCGGCAAAGGTATTGTGCATTGCAAATCCAAGTGCAAACGATGCAACTAGCGCGGTGCCTGCGACAGCTGCAACGATCCATGGCTTATTGAGCCTGGCGAACTTGCCAATGCCTTGGCCCGCATTAGACCACTTATTGCTTGCCGCCTGGTTGTTTGCCGCTTGAATGTCTACTTGCGGTTCGGTTACTTCCTGGTCGGTTCCCGCTTGATTGTTTGCCCCTTGGTTGATTACCTCTTCATTCCGGGCAGTATTATTGTTGTCCATTTCTCTTTCTCCAAACTCTTGCGAACATTGCCAGCATAGTTCGACCATCGTGAGGAATTTGTGAGGTGAGCAATCCACTGGATTCGTTACGCAATGTAATTTTGAAGGTAACGAGGCTAAGTTACGAGTCACCGGAGGCGTGCAACCAAAAGACACTTACGGAAAAATGACCATTAGGAAGATCCTCGAATTGAAGTGGTAAGCTTATTTTGCTGAAAACAGCAAGGAGGTTTCACATGAAGAAAACCCTGGTCAAAGCCCTGTCGATGGTTTTAGTTATTTCCGGTTTCTCTATGTTGGCTGGCATAGCTGACGAGTCTAAGTGCAGCACTCCCAAGAAAGTTACACAAGAGTCAAGTCTTCCTAAGATCACTCGTGCCGATTTATCCGCTAAACTCGGGAAAGTTACCCTGGTGGATGCACTGGGTGAGAAGTCTTTTGAGCGTTCCCGAATCAAGGGATCAGTCAACATTCCTTATGAGACTGTGGACCAAAACGCTAGCAAGTTATTGCCGAACAAAGACGCGGACATCGTTGTCTATTGCATGAATACAAAGTGCCATGCTTCCGACAAAGTTGCCGATGACCTTGCCAAGATTGGTTACAAGCACGTCAGCATCTACCGCGAGGGCCTTCAAGATTGGGTCACTGCGGGGTTGCCGGCCGAAGGAAGCAATCCTTCAGATCCGATGCCACCACAAAAAACTGCTAACAAGGCAGGGAAATAGAATACTCGCTAACTGACTAGATCTAGAGAGCTGCGCTCATACAGGATAAGTGCAGCTCTTTTGTTGCGTTTGCACATCTGGTCTCTTGAACTCAGTCAAATCGCATAATAATCTTCTGGCATGGTTTCGGTAGGTCGCCAATCAATCTCACCTGCTTCGGCGCCCTTATAGCGCAGCAGAGTGTTACTAAGAATGTCTTTGTCATGGCGGGGTTTTTGCATTTGACTTGCGCACACCCACATGTTTGCCAATGTCGGATCCAATGCGTCGCATCTGCTTAGTCCGATGAGCAACACGAGCAAATGTTTGCAGAGTGCACCTTTTAAACCACCGCACGGGTTAAGATTTTGCGAGCAGCAGGCAAATGATCCAGTCGCTGTAAGAATGCACGAATAGAGGAGGTCAGCATCGGTTTGACTCTTAACGATACCAACTACGCAATCTTTTTCGACATCGGCAAATAGTTGAAAACGCTCAGTCTTTAACATTTTGAGAGCATTTTTCAATCTATCTGCATCCACGGATGATTCCAGTCGCTTAATGAAAGCGGGGAAGTCAACAGGCCCCGCCGCCGCAGCTTTCGCCAGAGTCTTTAGCACCAGGGGCGAATCTCCTTTGCCGGACCAGATGAGATCATCGGGCAAATCAAATTCTTCTGGAAACATTGTACTCTCATTGAACTGTGCCTTTGAAAATATGTCGTCGCGCAAAATAGCTTCGCTGAAATCACAGTTGCGAAGATCCGCACGGGAGAAATTGCAGGACTCAATGATGGCTCCGGGAAATTTGGATTTCTGGAGATTGGCTCCTTCCAAGTTTATTCCCGACAATCTTGCCAATTTGAAATCGCAGTTTTTGATAGTGGCATTGATGAATTTCGAATCGCTGCAGCTGGCACTCATGAAATTGGATTTTGTCAAAATTGAACCGCAACCATTGGCTCTTTGCCATTGGGATTCTTGTAGTTTTGCTCCGCTCAGATTCAGGTGGCTGATGTCGACATTCGACAGATTACATTTGGCCAGATCCATTTTTGTCAGATCGCCTATTGGTGCGGTCCTCATGGTGGTACCACAGAAAAACATCGGGGTTAGTGTCTGCCGACCTATTCTGTTCCACCTCGCAATTCCTTCGGGACCCGCTTTCAAATAGCCTATTGCTTCAGCGTGAAACTCCGACTTCTTTTGATTTGCCGTTCGTTCAAGTTCATCCGGCGTTTTGCAAGGCAGTGCAAAGACATCCGCCCAGGCTTGGCAGGCTTGAAAATACCAGAACGATTCGCCCAGACTATTTGCGGCGGAAGAAATGTCGACATCGGCGCACGGGTAATAGCGCCCAAAAAGTTGCATCGCTTCGCTTAGTGATTGCGTCTTGGCCAAAGTAGCGGTGGTGTTCCCGGTCACCAGATTAGCCAGGCACTCCGTGCCATTTCTGCGTGAGACCGCTTCAAGCTTGACGGTGCTATTGGCTACGGTTGCCAAAACCTGAATGGTCAATTGTTCGACCTGGGTCGACGTCTTATCGAGTTCTGTAAGTATCCGACCTCTTTCCACAGGAGGCGTGGATTCAGGGATCAATAGATGCAGTGCAGTATGCGGAGCTACGGTTGTAAGATTGGCACCCTCGAGTCGAGTATCGGAGAAATCCGCGTTCATGACTGTGGCGTCGCTGAGATCTGCACCTACGAGAATAGCATTGTTGAGCCGGGCATCGGTCAAATCCACACCAATCATGATTGCACCATCAAGGCGAACTCCGGTAAGATCTGCTCCTGTGAATTTTGAATGGCAGAGATCCGCTCCAATCAAGTTGGCGTTTTGAAAATTCGCCCCCGTGAAATCGCACCATCTTAACGATGAATTTGGCATGAATCCAGCGCTGAAATCGGCGCCCCTGCAATTAGACTGGTAGAAAACGAGCCTTCCCGCTAAATTTCGAAATTGAGCATTGGTGCAATTGCAGTTGTAGAACGAACAACCTGAGAATTCGTAAAATTCGCACTCTTCAAAGTTGCAGTTCTTTACCATTCCTATCCGAGTTTGCCAAAACGTAGACTGATTGAAATTGGCATCACTTATCTGATTGATATAGTTTCGAAACGTGCCTCCTGTCAGATCAGCTCCCCTAAGATCAGCCTGAAGTCGCTTTTCTCCAAAGTTTACATTCCTCAGATCTGCATTTTGCAGATTCAGGTCTGGTGCTTTCAGCAACGCATTCAAGATGGACCAGAGGTGGTCCTGCCTGGTGTCTGTCAGAATAGCGATAGCCTCTTCGCGAGACGGTTTAAGCAGTTCCAGCAGGGCCGCCGTGTTGATGATATTAATGCGGGCACCTTCTCTATTGAGTTTCTGCGCTTGCTCTTTGGTATTCTTCGTTCCCCGACCCTCCACCACCAGATAAGAAAGTGCAGGCGAAAGTGAATCGTGTACCTCTCCGCCCATCTGCACAATGCACTGTGTCGCGTTGCTGTAAAATGTGCTGTCGAACGAACCCTGCAGCAGGAAGGTCTTATCCTGAAGCTTCCGATGAACCATGCTTTCCTTCAGCTCAACTTCGCTCATGTGGCGAGCTCCTGTTATCGTGTGGCGTAATTGTTATCCTGAAACTGTTTCTGTGTATCCCGAGTCGGTACAAGCGCAGCCTGATTCTGCCGGCTATTGCACATTATTCCTGGGATTCCTTGTTTCGAAACCGAAAGAGGAAGAGCACTGGCGAGACAGCTTTGTACCGGATTTTCCCTGAATCTATTGCCGTCCTTTTGTGCTTCAAACAGGGGGCATTTCGTAATATTATTCCAATGGGAAGACCATAAGTGAATCTAAAAAAGGTGGACGGATGAAAGCCGCATCGTTGATTGTGATTGCATCAAGTCTTTGCCTTACGCTCAGCGCGGAGGCCCAAGACACAGTCCCTTTGCCCGGACAACAGAATATCTGCGGCAAGTTGAAAATTAATACGAAGACCCGGTCGCTGCGTGGTTCATTGGTTGTGGAGAATGCGATGAAATCCACACAAAAGATTGGTGACAAGAAAGCCTCGGTACCGGGAGAACGCCCTATTGATCTGGTCATTTGTCTTGATACCAGCAATTCGATGGACGGGCTTATCGGGTCGGCAAAGGAAAAGATATGGGACATAGTCAATGAACTTGCGACAGCTAAGCCGAAGCCCCATCTGCGTGTCGGTCTATATGCTTATGGCACTCCCTCATTTGGCCTGCAAACCGGTTTCGTTCACAAGGTGGTTGATCTCAGTGATGATCTCGACAAGGTCTTCACAGAGTTAACAGCCTTGCGCACAAACGGCGGTGAGGAATATTGTGCGCGAGTTGTTTCTACTGCCACCAATCAGCAGTCCTGGGCAGACGGCGCCAAGTCGCTCAAGATTTTGGTGGTCGCTGGCAATGAATCTGCTACGCAGGATCCGAATCTTAACGTATTTGAAACCGCCAGGCTTGCCATTTCGCGCGGTATCATCATCAACACTATCTACTGCGGCCCGCCGACCAATTCCGAATCAAGTGACTGGCGCAAAATCGCTAGCAGCGCTGACGGACAGTTTGCGGCGATTGACCAGAACGCGGGCATGGTCGTAGTGTCCACTCCTTTTGACCAGAAGCTGGCTGAACTGAGCGGTGGCATCAACAACACTTATCTGGCGTATGGCAAAGAGGGCTACCGCGGTCAGCAACAGCAGTTGGCTGCCGATTCGTTATCCCGACGGATGGGTTCGTCAAACTTTGCGTCGCGCGCTATGGCGAAAATTGGTGGACAATACCGCAATACTGGCTGGGATCTGCTCGATGCAAGCAACGAAAAAACTTTCGATTTGTCAAAGATCAAGAACGAAGAATTGCCGGCAGAAATGCAGAAAATGTCGGTAGACCAACAGAAGAGTTATATGAATGAGAAGATGAAAGAACGCACTGAGATCCAGAAGCAAATTTCCGATCTCAACACGCAACGTGCAAAATTCATTCACGACGAACTCAAAAAGAGCGGCAAAGCTACCGACAAAGCCTTCGACACAGCGATGTTGAAAGCTCTCCGCGAACAGGCAGAGCGAAGTGGTTTCACATTCGACACGAAGTGAAAACTGGAGACTAGTTCGCACGATGCCGAAAGACTTCTACGCAAGCTGACATTTGCGCAATGTTCAGTCGCTTTGCGTCGCTAAACGACTGAACAATCTACTAGTGCCCACTAGTTCACGATTCCTTTTTCTGAAACATCGCAGCACTCAGTGGATCGAACATTCCGGCGGGAAGGCGTCATCCGATAGAGCCGACGGTACTAGTTGTAGAAGAAATGTGACTTTTCAAGATTTTGCTGTGAAGCAGTTAGCCAATCTTGGGTCAGGTGCATAGGCTTTCCAACGTTAAGACCAGATTGGGTTGAGGTCGGCTTTGCTGCTTACTCTATTCTACTGTTGTCTTGTCAGAGCAAATACAGACAAACGAAATCGCGTATAAACCAGCTGCAATGAGTTCCAAACTCTTGATACCCCAGAAGTTGGAGAGATATTCAAGCACCCCGCCAATCACTGCCCCCAAAAGATTGAAGGCCATGGCTCGAGAAGCATTTTTGGTTACCGAGAAAGCTGTGGCAAACAAGACTCCCGCGACACACATCGGCAAAAGTGTAACCAGTGTCACGACGGCTGTTCCGGCTAAATCCGGCAATGCGGCTAAAACATCCTTGCCGGGCATCAGGTAGCTGGCCAAAATGCTGGCGATCAAGACGCCATAAACAATTGGCTGCTTTCCGTCAAGCGACTTCTGAAACTTCAAAACAAACAAATTTGCCAACATGATCATGACTAATATGCCGTTGATGACGGTGGCGGAAGTCATCCATGTAGAGCCATAGATTAGCGACAACAATGATATTGCATGCAGCTCAAGTAAAAGAAAAGCAGCGCCAAGAAAAAACATTTGCCAGTTATGGGCCTCTGATTTGCCAAAGAGCAATTTCCGTCCGAGAAAAGTACCCAGAAGCAAAATCGCAGAAACCACCATCCAGTAGGGAATATCAACGAAGTTGGGAGCAAGGTATAGATAAGGCCAGTCATCCGTGAGAGGCTTATTGCCCGGCACTGGAGAGATAGTTTCCGGCATCCAGCCTGGCGCCAATTTGATACGCTGCTCTTTAACTGCATCGCCCAACAAGAAAATACAGGCGTTTCCCCAGGCAGTGCCCACCTTGTCGATGGACATGGGCTCATAGCCAGCTGCAATCACAAGAGAGCGCCTTAAGCGGTCTTCGAGCCAATGCATTTTTTCACCGTAAATCAGTACGATCAAGCCATCAGGATTCAGCAACTTGAGAGCTTGCTCAAAGCACCCGGTTGTATACACATAGCTGTCAGTGCGGACTGAAGAACCCTGACCGACTGTTGTTTGTGAATCGAGAATTGGAAAGATGATGAGATCATACTTGTTATGTGTGCTGCGAATGAAGTGTCTTGCATCATCACAAATCTGATGCACCAAGTTATTGCTGTAGTTTGTGTTGTACTGTTTGCCGATCTGCAGGACAAGCGGGTCTATGTCCACTGCATCAATTGACTGAGCACCGCTGTCGAGCGCAGCTTTAATATTCTGTCCGGTGCCGGCGCCGAGAATGAGAACACTTCGCGGGCTCTTCAATACAAAGGGCATGCGATAGTACTCACGACGATCTAAAAGTAATTTTGCAGCATCGGGTGAAAGACCCGTCACCGGGAAATCGTCTCTGAAGTAATACTGCTGATGACGGTGATTGACCGAAACTTCCAGTCCAAACGTTTCCTTCTTGCCGTCGGTCTCCTGCATATAGGGACGAAGATCAACTTCATAGTATGGCGACCAGAACCTCTGACGCGCTTGCACGTAAGGCTGAAATGCTTGGATGAACTGCCGTTCGGTATCAGGTACGTTCCACATGAAGGTCACGCCAATCGCCAGCACGACCGCTATTGCTTCGATGGTGCTTTTGCGTGTTGTACATATGAAAATCGAAATCACAAGTGTAGGAATCAAGAGCAAAGTTGCAGGTGAAATTCCCAGACTAGAAAGAAAGGCAAAGGCCAAACTTCCGGCAATTGACCCGGCTAGATCCAAACAATAAGCGTTAAGCGCCTTCATCTGCCCAAATAGGACACCAAGCCGGCTGCCGATGCAAACACAGACAAGAAAAGGGCCGGCAAGCAGTATCAACAAAACAAGAATTTGCAGCGCTACGATTTTCGGGTCCATGGAGGAGAAGTTAATATCTTGGATGGTCCAGGCATCCGAAGAAATGAAGCGCAGGAGGTTGATGCCGGTTGCCTCTGCGGACTTCATCACAAAAACTAATGCAAGAATTCCTAGCGTGGATAGCTTAAAGAGCTTGTCCGACCCTAAGGAAAAACCGACGCCAAGACCGACAAAACAGGTTATTAGCGGAAAGGTCCGGAATATAGTAAAAGCTCGAATATCTGCAGACATCCAGCGAATAATCAAGAGTTCGACAAAGAGGGCCATAAAGCTGAGGACAAAAAGCTCCAAAGCCACGCGCGTCTTGTCATTCATTGATTTCATCTACTCATTATTAGTAACGATTGCTGCGCCTGTCGCATTATACCAATACAACCTCGGTGGAACTCGCCTTTATGACCGACCACCGTCCACGAGGCAAGCAGTAATGTGCATGACAACCTGTCGGGCTAATGAGAATTTTGGGGAAATGTATTGCCTGGCGCAACGCTGTGAATCAAATCGAATGGCTCATAATTTTGCGTCAAACATGACACCATTGCCGGTGTCTTCTCCTTCTACCGTTACTGAGGCGTCGGGCTGAAGGTCCAGAGTCCTTGCGCCAATCGGTTGGGCTGTTGGCATTTGCTGCATCAGCACTTCCGGTGCTTGCTCGGGTTTCTTGTCGGTCAAAAGAATTTTGAATCGCGAGGGACCCGTTACTGTGATTTCAGGAGAGACATATTTCTTTCCTTCGTGAACAAAATTATTCGAGTTGCCGGGAATACAATCCTCATAGTGCATATCATTCAATGGGCGACCACCCGGATTAAACTCAGTGGCTCTGGAAGAGAGAATGAGAACATAGGCGGCGAGATTTGATTGCAAATTCACACGAACCTTATCTCCAGGTTGCAATTGGTCTGCAGACAATTTAACGGGTTTTCCTTTTCGTTTGACCTCCAGCGAATAGTTGACACTGACTTGCTTTGCTCCCGCCGGAGCAGGCTGCGGTCCCGCAATAGCTGGTGGCGCAGTCACGACAATTGCGGTTATTAACGAAGCAACCTGCGTTGCGTTCGGAAAAAATGCTGCCATGCGTTTCATTCTCGTGAATCTGGTCAACACTTGATGCAACCCTCCTGTAATGTTGTGCCTGCCATGGCGCTGCCCAGAGGGTGGGGAAGCTTGATCCAGAACGTGCTTCCGTTGCCTTCCGTGCTTTCAACACCGATGGTGCCACCATGGGCTTCAACCACTGCCTTACAAATCGCCAACCCCAGCCCCGTTCCGCCGAGTTCTTTCGAGTCTGTGACAGCCACCTGTCGGAATCGATCAAAGATCGCAGATCTCATGCATTCGGGAATTCCCCGTCCGCGGTCTGTTACTCGAATTTCCACACCATCCTTTGAGCCGGTGGCCTTAATAGTAACTATTTCCTTCTCGGGAGAATACTTGATTGCATTACTGAGCAAATTCACCAGCACCTGAAGCAGTCGATCTTCATCGGCAAATACGTCATCATCTGAATCTACCATCTCAATCTTGATCGATTTCTTCTCTGCCAGCTGGCTGACCATGCTAACGGCCTGACAAAGTATCGGGCGCAATAGCGACTCTGTTTGCTCCAGGCTCACCTCTCCTGCTCCTAATTTTTCCATATCCAATATTTGATTTATCAATCTAACCAGAGATCGGCAGTTACGTTCAGCTCCTCTGACGCGGGTAAATGCCGAGTCGGTAATCGGTCCGTATGCTCCTTCGCAAAGTAGCGTCAACGTCGCCTCCACAGACATTAATGGTGCACGCAAATCGTGACTGACCATGGCTACGAATTCCTGCTTCGCTTCTTCCAATCGTTTTCGTTCTGTCACGTCATGCAACACGCAAAAAA
>JAKFUT010000070.1 GCA_021732565.1 Candidatus Obscuribacterales bacterium | reverse complement strand
AAGCGAGCAGCGCTTTACTTAGAAAAAGGAGCGACACTCCAACCGACCACTGTCGATTGGCCCCTTCGACTTTCACACCTATACAGGCTGATGAGTAACGATGGTCCGCTATATCGGCGGCGAAGGTTGGCAAGAAAATCCTTCGAAGCAGGGTCTAGGGCAATATATTTACACCGACGGTTTAGACGTCAGTCTTACCTGACTTCTTACGAGGGGATGGTGCTCGATGATCTTGGTTCACTTGCATTGGGTTTAGGACTGCTCGTTGAAGCGAAACGGATAGCATCGAAACTTATTGAGTTCGAACGCACTTTGCCAGCACGAAAGAATCGAACGGTGAAGCACTGCGGTCCGGTATTTGGAAAGCACACCGCAAGAGCAATTCAAGGCAAGATTCACATGGCCAATAGAAAACTTCGTCTTGCGGAGACGTGCCTCCTCAAAATGGCTCAAGAGCCTTGTGGTTCCCTTGGGCACCCTCGTCCGGATCTACAGCTTGCAGATAAATTGCTGCAAGAGGACCAAGTGGCTACAGTACAGAAATATCTGCGGCATTGTAGAACAGTTTGCTTATTTCAGCTAAGACGGTTTGGTAAGAATCCTAAGGGCGTGTCTTTCCTGATGGGAAAGTTTGTTGAGAAGCAAATGGAAAATCGCGCGACACTAACGACGGCACTCTTACCATTCACAACGAAGTTAGAAGGGTCAATTCAATGTTTGGATGGATGTCGATGGCTCATCGACAACTGTCAGTCGCTTCGCTTCATTTCGACCAAAATATCAGAGCTGGACCAGTTCTCTCTTTTTCGCACTGAGAGAATCGCGTCCATAAATTTGGTATAGCGAATTCCGCGCAAGCTATCGCCCATCGCAAGGCTAAACAGGTCAATCACCGCTTCATCGGAATCGTTGTCGTGATCTCTCAGGCTCAGCGGTGACATGACAATCGCTTTATCCGGAGCGAGGCTGAAGACAACCAGCGGCGGGACACCTCGATACAAGGATGATAACTCTGTCTGGAGATCCTTACACAGGTATTGCCAGAGACTGCGTCCAAGAGTTTGTTCAAGCCACGCAATGCTTTGATCACCGAGGACGGTGCTGAAAACGCTGTGACGCCCCTCAAATAATGTTGAGTCCAGAATCGCGACAGGTGTGCGAACCAGCAGCTGAGCGAGCACCCGCGAAATCAACAATGGCAGGAGCTTGTATGGATCCATTATGTTGGAGAATGGTTTTCGTCTGCTCGCTTGTGCTGATGACAGCTTCTGTAATGTCTGAGATTGAGCATGGTCCAGGCGAAACTTTTTCACAATTTGACTAAGCACGATTTCGTCTATCTGGTGTTCTACGTTCTCCAGTCTTCGCGCCCGTTCACAGATTAAAGCATTCAATGCAACGAGATCCGCGGACGGATCTTTGCTATTCAGGACATTCCTGAACAATGTAATGCCGCCGCTTCCGTCCAGGATGCCAGTGCTGGCTGGCGCTCCGTTCTCGGGGAACATAAAAACAGACTCTCTCGAAAAATAATCGAGATGCCCTGGTAGCAAGCAACGCTTCAGCTCACAGGCTTGATCAGCCAGGGTGTTTAGCTCGCCAAAGGCTTCCACTATCACCGGCAGCTTCCGTAAATCGCCCACTTGCATATTGACCGTGGGATTCATAGTGCGAGCACACAATGTCGCAAACGATGAATTCATCCAGGCCAGAATCGATGACCGCAAATGCTCCGGAGGAAAAAGAGATGATCCTGCCACATCAAAGATGCAGCCCGCAGGCAATATTCTTCCAGCAAACGAATTGGTGCTTATAAACGAAAAACTCAAACCCGGGCGAAAGTAAAATTGTTCGTTCTTTACCACCCAATGCGTCTTTCCGTTGAGATACGGGTAGGCACTGGATACCGCTTCCTTAATGGACTCACCGTTGTTCCCCCAATCAACCACGGTGTCGACCGGTGCCCACCATCTCTCATCTCCCGCGCCTTTGACATAAGGTCGCCAGCGCTTACCCAGTTGATTACGAGGAACATCCCACCAATATCTTAGAAATCGCGAGTTGTCGCTTGTCGCTAGCCCCTGCCGGATATCACATATAGTGCCGAGTTTCTCACTATCCTGTAACATGCGGGAGAGAAAAGGCGGGCAAGAATAAGAGAGCGCATAATTGTCATAAGAACGGAATTCATGTTGCCTCCGAGCGATAAAAGTGAACGAATTGCTTTTGGGCATCAGGTTCGAAGCTGTTGAATCAGTGGCATCGGTGCTGGCAGCATCAGGAACCGTTTGCAGATAGTTTGATACGTTGGCGGACAATACATGTGCGGAAAATTGATCCAACACTTCGTTCTTTTCGACAACTGATTTTATATCGACGAAGTTCGACATAACGGATTCGGTGGGGGGAGTTTTCTCGATAACGAGAAGAACACTATTGACCTTCTCACCCGTTTCTAAAGGAAATGCCCCGCGACCGATTTCGGCAACTGCAACAATGTGATTATTTTCGAGTATTCGTTTTCGCAGATCGGCATAACTCGGTAAATACATAATTGACGCCTGGGTTATAAATCCTAGCCTGCCGCCTTCACGCAGCAACTCAAGAGCACGCTGCACGAATGCTGCGCTCAGATCGTGATGAGATTCCGGATACAGGCTTTTCAGAGATTCCTTCATCCGGCGATCGAGCAATCGCCGACCCAGGTATGGTGGATTAGTTACCACCACATCATATGTACTGGCAAGCACGTGCCCGGCCGGCCACGAACGTTCAAGACTTCCTAACTCAACTCCTCCGACCAGCGCTGGCGATTTGAGACCGCGCGCTTTAATCTTTCCGGGCACGGTCGCGTCGATTTTTCCATCTCGCGGTGGATACTTTCCCTTGCTAACATTAGCAAGCCTCGGAGCGGATATTGTCGCTGCATCAATCTCCATCGCGCGAGCGAGAAGTTCTGTGCCGCAGATCCAAAGCGCTACTTCGTCAACATCAGCCCCGGCAATGTTGTGTGAAAGAATTCGATTCACCGCAACCTCAGGGCAAGTTCCAGCAGCGAGATATGTTCGAAACATCGCGTCGAATGAACGGAGCAAAAAATGACCGCTGCCACAGGCCGGATCAATGAGTGTAATATTCTCGATCGCGTTCGCGTATTTACCTTGCTCTGTTGCGGCGAGCCCTGAGCCCGAACTATCGCAAGTGATTTGTCCCACCAGCGATCCCAGAGTCGTCGCCAGCAAGAAATCGACTATGTGATCCGGCGTGTAGATCTGAGTAAAGGCAATGAGGTCGCTGAGACCGGTCTTCTTTCCCCCAGACTCAATTTCAGTCTGTGCACGTTTACGATCAGATTCCGAAAAGAACTGATAGAAGTAGCCGCTCACACGGCTCTCGAACGGCTCCAGTTCAGATGAATGTTTTTCGACGAGCTTGAGCAAAGCCACATAGTTACCACACGGGCGCGAAATTTGCCCTGCCGGAACACGAAACGAAAGGAAATTATGACTTTGTTCAACCAAGCTTTCTAACTCTTGTTCCGGCAGCTTCACCAGATCAGCTCTCGTCAAGGTCTTATCACAACCCGGGAAGATCACTGACTTTCCACTCCAACGCCAGAGCCGCACTATGCTAATAATTGCACAGAGTGTGGCAAGTCGCTTCTCTGGTCCAGTTGCTTCCGGTGCATCTGAAACCATGGAAGAGAATAATTGGCGATATGCCTTGCGCAGCCGGACGAGCGACTCGCGATTGTCCACAGTTGCACTCAAGCTCTGGAGGTGGGCACCATTGGTGGTGCCGAGCAGAGATTCGTCGTCTCCCGTGCTGTGCTGTGCATTCGGTTCATTATCTGCAAACTGTTGCAGACTTTTGCAAGAATTAGCAGATACAGTCTTGTTCGAAGTTTTGTCCTTCGAGTGATTCACCATGAGTACTCCGCAATTAGCGCTTGTTTTGCAGTCTAATGAAGTCGAGTGTCATCAACCAGGCGTCAGCAGCAGCCTCGTAATGATAAAACTCGCGTTGATCATTGAAAAATGCGTGCCGGGCGTCCGGGTAAATTTTGATCTTGAAAGTCTTGCCCAAATCGTTGAGTTTATCTTCTAGATACTTGATTTGTTCCGGCAGAATTAGCTCATCTATTCCCGCATAAAAAGCCAAAAGAGGACAATTCAGTCCGCCGGAGTAGTCAATTGGATGGCGTGGTTTAAACTCGGTAATATCGTAATAATAAATGCGTCCATAATAGTCAATACACCATGACAGCAGCGGTGTCCTGCACGCAAACATATAGGCGATGGCACCGCCCATGCAATAGCCCAGCGTACCGATAGCATTGGCGCGTACATGTTTTAGCGTGCGAGCAAGACCGAAGACAGCTTGAAGATCCGCAATCAGTCGATCATCACTAATTCGCTGCCAAAAATTTCTCATTGCTACCAGATCATCACGGTTTTCAGGAGCACGAGGATGCCCGGCAAATAAGTCTGGAGCTAAGACCATGAGCCCCTCACGGGCCAATCGGCGGGCCACATCTTTGATGTGATTGTTTACACCGAAGATCTCATGAACAAGTATTACCGCAGGCAAGTCACCATCTTCAGGGCGAACGATATACAATGGCATCTGGCCGTAATCTCGCTCAATACTTGTTTCTTCCTCGATAAGCGTTACGGAGCCTCGATCGGTACCGGTCATGTCTATACCCTCGCCTCTTGGCTTGCAGATTGGTGTCGAAATTTTTGAGGACTGGTGGAATAGTTTGATTGTAACCACAACCACTTCTGAGCGGCAGTTATCTTCTTTTCAATGAATATTCGCCGAATTGCTTTAATCGTTGTAGGATGCGCCGTGGCAACACTGCCTGTCTCGGGCCGAAACGCGCCCGGCGCGGCGAAAGTACCGGAATATAAGCAACTCTACTGCGCACCGATACTGGCGTGCGGGAATCAGGCCGACCTGCTCGTGATGGACGCAGGCGGTGAACCGATTGCGGGTGCAAATGTAAAGGTTAACGAGGAAGTAATCACCACAGACTCAACTGGTCACGCTGCTTTTACGGTGCCCCAAACGGAGGAGCTGACCATCGTACCGGAGCGCTCTAGTGGTTCCGCCGGACGCCACAAATATGTTCGTTCTGGAAACTTGCTGGTGGTCCAGAGTTTGTCCACGATTATCGCCGACGCCCTCTGTGAAGACTATACTCCTAAGAATGGCAAGGCACCGCGGCTTCTGTTTGCTCCAGGCGTGATACAACCCGGAAAAGATTTTGTAGTCACCGGAGTCAGGTTCCCTGGTTCCACATCGGAAAACCGCTTGTATGTTGATGGAAGGGAAGCCGAAGTGTTGGCCTCTTCAACGGTGAGCCTGGTGGCCAGGGCACCGGCGCAATTACATGCTGGCGCGATCCGCGAAATCTACGTATCTTGCAACGGCATCAATTCTAATACGTGCGAAACAGATGTATGTAAGATCGATTTCTCCTGGCCTGAAACACCGGATCCAGATGGTGCACCGCAAGAAGCGAAACTTTCCGTGCTCGGAACCTTCATGCCTTCAGTTGTCGAAGTCGTTAATCGCTCCAACGAGTCTGTTTCGTTTTGGTTGCCCGACCAGAAACCGATGGGGAAGCGTGGCATTTTTCTAACTCCCGGTGGAGAAAACAATTCTATTGCCATGCAGATCAAAAGATCCGGTACTGAAGAACCAAAGGTGGAAACGGAATTAATACCGGAAGTGCCCACCGGTACTCCTGGCGAGCACAGCGACATCATTTCTGCGGCGACGCGCCATGCACTTTGCAAAGCACAATTGATTCGACTGCAGCGTAGACTAATCGCTGTGCAGGCACGGATTGAGGAGTCCCGAAAATCCAGTGATGCAGACGAGAAGCAGTCTGAGGCTCTCCTGGTGGAAATGAGAGAACTTTCGCTCAGGCAAAATAGAATTCAAAACATGTTGGAGTCTCGACGAGCATTGCTCGTTGCACTCGGCGGCTCCGAAGACGAATACCGGCAGACAATTGATGATGCCTCCGGCAAGATCCTTGCTAATATCGAATTGAAGATTCAGCTACCTCAAGTTAGTGTCGACGCTGTCAGTTCACCATCACCTCCTCGGGACGTTGCTGAAACAATTTCGAAGAAACCACGGGGCCGGCTACATCGATTTATCGAACCAGTAATCCGGTTACTTCCGCCTATGTCGCAAGAAGAACTAGATTCAATCAGCCGGGACGGTTCGGCGTCGAGTTCGGGTTCTACGGCAGGTCCAGGAAGCTCATTGACCGGCATGCAAGAAGATCCTATCGCAGCAAAGTCGCCGGGCACGCCCACAACTACGGGTGAGCACAAAGCGACCGTTCAGACGACAACAACCATTCAAACAACGACGACAGTTACAACGGGGGCTATTCCAGCACATAAACAGTCTTGCGAACACTCGATCAAGTCCGTCGATCGCGGGGGGGATGCGAAGAAGGGCAAGACGGACGGGAAGACCCATGCCACCGTAATATCCAAGGGAACCAAGGGATCTGATGCGCACGGGAAGACAAAGGCTCCATTGGATACAAAAACGAAACATGGCAAAGATCGTCAAACAAAGCGACAGCGATTATCCGGTGAACTAGAAAGTAGTTCTACCAAAGCGCGAGCACAAAAACATAGAAACTCGCACACCAACAGGCGCAGAAGGCGTTAGCACCTGACCTGCTCGAGCGAGATCGTAGAATCAGAAAACTTCGTTGTCCTCTAAACCTCGAAAAACGCGTTTTGCTTGTTTATCTGGAGTTGATACAGCGCTCTGGTGGGGCGCTCAAGAATTAACCGGTGCTTGATTACGACTTCTCAAATGTAAATTTTTTGAGATGTTTTTCGACAAGAATCATGCGCCAATACAAAATCTGCTTTGACGAGACATTCTTTGGTAAGTCGCCGTATTTCGAAGATCTATTTCTCTCGATTGCATCGAACTGGTTGGCAGTACAGAGGTCAAATTCGAAGTAAATTGAACCCAAAATTTACTTTTGTACGGCCCTTTTATTTAAAACTTACGTCTCACCTCTCAAAGGCACCCCTGATGTCGAACACTTAACTGGTGCAACCAGTTATTCCTGCTCAGGCAGCCCAGTCGATCCCTCATACGGTACAGGTTTGTTTATGGCGAAAATCTTGCTTGTAGACACGGACGAAGCAACCAGCAGACATTTTGCCTTATTGCTCTCCCAAGAACAACACACTATTGATGTAACTCACGCAGATCCTCTTCTGGATGTGACTACTCGCACATACGATTTACTAGTGTTAGATTGCTGCAGAATTGGCAAAATTGATCCTTTTATATTTTGCCAGCGATATCGTTCTCGGGGCGGTAGCTCTGCGATTCTCGCAATTTTAGATACGCCGGATCCGGAAGAGGAAGCGGCACTCCTCGACGCCGGTGCGGACGACTGCCTCAGCCGTGGTAGCCACCCTTCCGAAGTTTCCGCGCGCATTCGTGCGTTGTTGCGCCGGCCAGGAGATCTTGCACCAAATATCGTCAAGCTGCGAGATGTCGAAATTGATTGCAACACTTCAAGAGTCATTCGCAGTGGACAAGAGATACCGCTAACTCCTAAGGAGTTCAACATTCTACTGCTGCTGATGCGTTATCCAAATAAGAACTTCACTCCAGAATCTATTCTTGAAAGATTGTGGAATTCTTCAACATTGTCATCAGTAGACACAGTAAGAACTCATGTGAAGACACTGCGTAGAAAATTGAACGACATGGACGAGTCAAATCCGCTGATTCGCACGACCCGTGGTTGGGGCTACAAGGTTGTGCCGGACTAGCACCTTGCTTTCAGAACTTCCGTGTCTAATTATCCTGACTCATTCTCCGCGCTGCTTCATCAATGGAACTGGTTTGCCTGGAACAGACACCGCGCCGAGAATTCTAGACTTTCGGCTTAACGGGGAAACCTACAACCCTTTTACATCGCCGGTATGCAGTTAATCTCGATGACCGTAATGTCGGACATGGCAGCTGTAGCAAATAACGAGTAGCGAATGGATGAGCAATCGAATCAACCGTGAAAAAACGAACAAGCGGAATGCCAATTAGCATTCCGCGTCTACAGACAAAATTGAAATTAATTCGAAAGAATGCTCGGATTCAGCTAGAAAAGTCGTTCTTGAAGGTATGCATTTATCTGAAGCACATGCGCAAATAACGTGATGAGTTTTTCTCTTCAGGATTTATTCATCATTCATCATGACTTCACGTGTAACTCATCCCAACTTCACAAACGAGTCATATACTAGCCTTGAGATGCCCTTATAGTGAGGGTTGGCAGCACAGATCAAATTCGTTGCTATCATTGTAATCCAGATGAGTTTCGTCCTTCTTCTCACAACAAAGTCGTTAACACTTTGAAATGAATTTAAGATGCAGAGGATAAGAAGTAAGGAGATGGGAACACTAAATGTGGTGCTACTGCACCGGTTCATCGTCCAGAAATAATTCAATTAGCAAGGACGGATGACAGGTAACCTCGACACGGGAAACGGCCGAAATCATGGTCAAATCCAGCCCGGTATGAGACGGCGAGACGGCCGCTTTTGGAAACATTTCCGGGAAGCCAAATTCTAAGCGAATAGATCGCTCGTTCAATTGCACGGCAACGATCTCATTCGAGTAGTCAGAGCACGACCAGGTTTGCACTGGCTAGTTCACTAATAATAAGACATAAGCGTATTCCAGTTCCTTCTTATTTGCGATTCACGCAAAAGGAAGTCGCATCTTCGGGCGAGTTGAAATTCCGAAGAAGCAATATGCAGACGGTCTCTAAAGCTCTTACAAGATGATTATTCAGCGAGGGGTGCGCAGTGATGCAACAGATCGAAAGAAAGAACAATATGTTTTCGCTCCATGGCAGAGTTGGTAACAGTGTTGTACAGACAATGGAACCTGGCACGAAAGTGAAACCTTCTTCTCGCCCCGGGACAACGATTCCAAAGATTCCCGGGTGTGCCTTGCGATATTACCTCGTCTCAGCACCGAACCATATTCGTGATGTCTGCCGAAAAATGATAGAAGAGTACAAAGTCATGTATTCGGCGGTCAGTGATAGGACCTTGTTGCAGTATGTAGTGAGTGATTTGCTCAACCCCTCATCACCACTAACGTCACTACATAAATTACTGGCGTCCGGACATGGAACACCCGGTGAAGTCTTAGAAGAATTGCGCAGATGTGGACACGCGGAAATACTCGAACGTATTGCCGAGCATCAGAATGTGCGCGAAGAAACATTGCTGGAGTTGGCGTGTGATCCAGAGCCGACGGTGCGTTGCGCAGTGGCAGAAAACAAGCGAACACCGCTGACGGCAATCTGGCAACTTTCTGTTGATCCATGCGCTGACGTTCGCTATCGTCAGGCCGAGTGTCTTACCACGCCGTTAAGAATTCTCGCACGGCATCTGGCTGACGAAAATCCTTATGTATCTTATCGAGCACGAAAGACGTTAACCATGCATGGTCTTCCTACAAGCATAGACGATTAGCCACAAGAAGACCCGCTGGTTGTAGCGCTGACGGCGTCCCTCTTCCCGAATTTGAGCAGCTCGACGCGCCTCTGGCGCGAACCGGAGCTGCTCAAAGATTTTTGATGGATGAGCTACTCGGAAAACTCCGGTTTCTTCTCAAGGGAATGCTTGTGTAAATGCGTGCGGCGGTCCTCAATCACTGTGATGATGCACTTGTCTCAGCGGTTTTAAAACTTATTATCGGGGCGAACGTTGCTATTACCGAAACCAATTTTTCGTCGATGAGATCTTGAACCACTACATCAATATCCTTGTATGCTTGAGGCGCCTCTTCGTACAACAAGTTCTTGTCAGTGCAAATCACCCGACCACCAAGTTCGGTTTTCAGGAACGATTCCGGCGAATATTTCTTTTCCAGTCGTCCGCGACAGTCTGCTCTGTTCCACTTTCTACCGGCGCCGTGGGCAAGCGTGTAGAGATTGCCTTGCTGTTGCTCGCCCGGTGCCAGCAGATATGTTAAGGCACCTCTGGAGCCGGGTATCACTACCACTCCTCTATTGGACGGGCAGGCACCTTTCCGATGCAACCAGACTGCATCGCCAGTGTCGCCTATCGTTGTTTTCTCCACGAAGTTGTGATGCAGATCAAGTATGAGCCGCCCCTTGCAGGAAAGTGCGGAAAGGAATCTTTCACCAATGAATTGCCGATTGGCGGTTGACCATCGCAGGGCATGATCGTGGGCGGCAAGATATGATTTTGCTTCCTCGCTTTCCATGTGCAACCCCGCAGCACCAAATTGATCGGTGTGATTTCGCAGGATCTGTTCGCCTAGCCCCCGAGAGCCTGTATGAACGAGCAACATCAATTTATCCGCATCCAAATCGAGAGCGGCAAAACTAGCAACATCAACGACTTCATTTACTTTCTGCAATTCGGCAAAATGATTGCCACCACCCACAGTGCCAAGCGAATGCTCGAACCCGCCACTGTCGAGTTGCAGTTCTGTCAGATATGCCATGGCTTCGTCCACCGTGGCTTCTTCTAATTGCTCTAGCCTACGCAACCATTTATCCAGTCGAATCTTTGCTCTCATCAGGTCCGTTTGCCATAACGTCATTCCGCAGCCGATGTCGTTGCCTATGAGGTAGGGATAGATAATGTCCCGGCAAGCGAATGCGGCTCCAATAGGGGAACCCTTACCGGGGTGCAAATCAGGCATACCCACCGCTGTTACCATTCCGGGCAACGAACCGGTTTGCTTCAATTGATCTATGGCTTTACTTTCTATCCAATTTCGGTCGGAAGCGATAACTCGGACGCTAGCGTTAGTAGAACTCATTCTTTTGACTCATACCACCAGATGATTTTCAGCCAGCCTCCCGCATCGGGAGATTTGAGTGGTCGGGGGAAAGGGAGTTATCCCTGACTTTATTGCGTCATCTTCGCCGACCTTCCTCAGGTGGGAAAAAGAATCAGGAAGACTCGCCTGCACCGCCGGTCTCTTGATTCACTGGCACGAAGGCTGGCTGAGAGAGGTTCGCACCTGTGCCGAACATAGTGTACCCGCCTGCAATCAATATCTGTGCAAGCAGTCCGCCGGCTTCGTTAACACCGGGAAATTGAACTGGTATCAACTGAGTGATAGTGCCGAGTATCACGGAACAGCCAACTGCCACGGAGCTAACACGCAGCAAACCCTCATATTTACATTCTACGTTAATAAGTTTGGCTACCAGCAGCGCCACCACACTATAAATCAGTGCTTGTAGTATATGACCTAGCCATGCTGCGGGCAATTTGAACAAATAAATGACAGTCGGTGCGGTGAAACACGATACCGCGAACATCCTTTCAATATCGTTCTTGTTTAAGCTGTATTTGTGAACGCCTTTGAAAGGAATTGGCAACCTTGTGGTGTCAGTGGTGGACATCCTCATGCTCAACTCTGTGGGAGTAACGATTATGGGAGATGCATCATCTTCAGGCATTTCACTGAGCGCCTTCTCATCGGCATAAAAAGTGATCAGTGCGTTATCCCCAACGCTAATCACATATGGAGATTGTTCATCTATGCTAAGACGACCGTCTTCGATTTTCATCGTCGGAAATTGGGCCGCCACTTCCTTACCCCGGGAGCCCATAAATTCATGCAATGAGATGAACTGGCGGACGGGTTCAACAAGACACGAGACTGACAGCAACGCCAGCAGATAGACAAACCCTACGCCCTTTCCATTGGCGCCCAGGTCTCGATAAAACTTTGTGGAGAAAAATGCCAAAACCGGTGCTTGCCAGATCTTATAGTGCTTCACGCCGGTATGCCCCAAATTAGTGATCTTCTCTAACGTGTTCCACGTCACCCTTTAACCAACTATATCCCGGATCAACATCTGTGTCAGCAATGTATTGAGCTTCAAAGGTCACTTTATCGCGCTGAGATTTTGCCGGAAACGTTAAACCGGGGTTGCCGTTAAGGTCTTCGAAAACACTCATTATAGTGCGTCTATATTCAGGCCCGCCGCGAAGACTGATGATTTCCGGAACCAAAACCCGGTTTCTGTAAACCGTTATGCGAACCAGGGCTCTCCCCGGGGTCTTTGCTCGGCGGTTCCACATGGAATATACAGCTCCGGCAAATTGCTTGTGCCACCGTTCCCAGGCCAGGACCATCTCCCGTGAGTTCTTCTCGGCGCCGATATCGAACCCCTTCGGAAGGTTGGCAAATTCTGCCGATTCCACCAGAGGTTTTTGTTGGCTTGTATCTGCTGAACCTTGTAGAGGGTCGGAAAATGCCAGGTCGTTCACCGGGCTCTCATTGGCGGTGGCTGCATGTGGACGTTGCAAACGCATTGAGTGATCTGCGTTGTTGTTAGGACTGGCTCCGCCGCCGTTTCTGCGAATACGAAAATCGTCTTCCCGAACGCCTCCCTGTAATGCCTGTGCCTCAGTTGCCGGAGGGCACATCGCAAAGGATGAAAGAGCCAACAGACCTAGTGCCACCAACCGGCGAAAGTTTGAATCGAATACCCGCATGATTTAGTAACCACCCGTCATTAAACCGAAGAGCCCACCATACATGGCGCCTCTCATGGCGCCCTTACTCATGCCGCCCGGTCTACCTCGGCTGGACATTGCTCCGATGGCGGCTCCGGCTAGACCCGACTGAATTGCGCGCCTTACGCGCAAGTTACCTGAGCCACCGCCGAATCCGAGACTGATTCCACCGGGGAATCCGCCGCCGGAACTCCGTCCATAAGCATCGACGGAGCCTGACATTGGCATGCCATCACTGTAGCGTTGTCCTCGCAACAGTCCTGCTGCTATATCGCCCAGGTCCATGTTGCGGGAAGAGCCGCGACCATGGTCTTCGGACGCACCGGTAAATGGAGTGATTTCGCCCACTGGCCGGTCTTCATCATTCGAGGCAGTTAAAGGTTGTTGTGGTTGCTGTTGTCCCGGGGACTCCGACTGAACCTGATTAGCTGTCTTTACATACAGCTCGTTTTTTGGATTGAGCGTCGCGGCTGCACGAAGGTGCTTGACCGCTTCGTTATTGTTACCTTTTCCTCTCCAAGCCTGCCCAAGAGCGAACTGCACGTTAGCGTCGTATGGTGACCGTTTGGCCAGGTAGTTTAGTTTGGCGATCGCTGCGTCAAAATCGCCTTTCTTATATTCGGCCGCTGCGTCGCTGGCTATTTGCTTCATGGCCGGATCAGAGGCAGGGTTGTCTTGGGTGGGTGCCTTAGCAGCCTCGGCAATTTTTAACTTCTTCTCAACCGAAGCCAGCGCATCTTTGAGTTCGTCATCGTCGGGATTGTTACGTAGAGCGGTTCGATAGTATGTGACTGCGGATTTAAGATCGCCTTTGTCTTCAGCGATGGCACCAAGGTTGAAATTTGCGTCAGGATTGCGGAAATCTATTGCCAGAACGCTGCGATAAACGCGCTCTGCCTCGTTCAATTTTCCGGCCGAGTACAGCTTCATAGCCTCTCGAAGCATTCCGGTGACACGCTCACCAGATTCGGCCGCTGGTGGTGCCTCGTCATACAGTGGCGCTGCGGCTGTTTCGGACCTTCTTGGAGCCTGCTCCGGCTCTTTCATAAATTGGGAGCGATCCATGACTGGTGGAATGGCGGGTAAGTACTCGGAACTCGACTTCCCCTGTACAAGCTTGCCTAGTTCATCCAGTCTGGTACTGGTTGGCCCGTTGCCCGCTTTTCCAATTAAAGACTTCTCCAGAGCTTGCAGGCGTTTTTCAAACTTGTCGCGATTGTGTTCCTCTCCAAAAACCACGGTCTCATATTGACCTAGCCGTTGCGTTTCGCTGTTAGTTTGAGCAATAGCCGGGGCCAGACCGGCTCCGGAGCCATACAACAACCAAACGGCAATTAGACTGGTAAGGACTTTTGTCTTGTTCATGCGGCACCTGGACCTCAGACCGACAGCGGAGGCTCTGAAGATAACTTTCCCCAATGACGAATCTCTATCTCCTCTGTTCCAAAAAATGATGAGCAAACCGGAAATTAACCAACTAAATCGCAAGCTGTGAGAGGAAAAGCCGAGCCGGAAGCAGTTGGTCGAATTGTACACCCGTCTTTTAGACGGCTACAAAGCAAAGCGGTATACATCATGTTAGACCCTCTTGGATAAGTCTGGGATGTGAGCGGGTTTCACAAGTATCTGTTACGAATCGATGTTGCCCACACGATTAAAACGAGGATTTGCCTCTGTTGTCGGGTCGGTGCGGGTTGAAACGCTCAGCGACTTACTCCATCTGTATCGCCGGCAAGTGATCGAAATGTGATCGCATTGCATTCGGTTTCATAAAAGATACGTGACACCCGGGTAAACTAATTAACGCCAGGAACGAGATGGTTAGACCGATCCGGCTAGCTGGCGTTCCTTATTTCCCGTTATCGATTGTCTCCTGGCTCGAACATAGCGTTTAAGGAGGGGAGCGGGACGAAATCTCTCGCCATGGATTTCGAACATTTTTTCGGTCTCTTTCAGACAAGCAGCCAGCCCTATCTCTTCAGCTAATGCCAGTGGACCTCGTCTCATTCCCAGTGCCGCCATCAGGGCGGGATCCAAGTCTTCCGGGGCACACACGCGTTCTTGCAGTGCCAAAAAAGCTTCGTTAATCATGGGTATGAAGAGCCTCTGTACGGTGAACGGGGAGGCTTTGGCATTGCTAGCGCCGGAGCACAGCTCATGAATTACTTCATTGGGGACTGTACGCTTTCCTGTATCTTGATCATAGGTATAAAATCCCTTCCCTGTTTTTTGTCCCAGCCAATTGTGTTCTACCATCTGCTCCAATAAGGGAGCTGGTCTGAATCGTTCACCGTATTCCTGAAAATTGAATTTCGCCACGGCCAGACCTATGTCTGCGCCGTTCATATCACGCAGAGCCAGCGGACCTATTGGCATGACGTACTCACACACGGCTTTGTCAATTTCTTCAATAGTTGCCAGCCCGTCTTGCAGTGTCCACAATGACTCACCCATATAGCGGCCCAGGAGCCGATTGACCAGGAACGATGCACATTCATCTACTCGTACGGCAAGCTTATCAAGAGAACGTCCAAACTCTAATGTCCGTTCGCAAGTTTGTTCAGACGTCTCTAGCCCCGGGACAACCTCAACCAGCTTCATTAAGTGAGCCGGGTTGAAAAAATGCAAACCGATGACTTTGTCCGGTCGGTTTGTGCTCGCGGCGATTTCTGTAATCGAAAGGCTTGAGGTGTTTGTTGCTAAAAGCGTTTCGGGTTTACAAAGTTGATCTAGTTCACGAAACACTGCTGTTTTAACATCGATTTTTTCGAGAACCGCCTCGATTACCAGGTCTACATCGGCAATCCGTGAATATTCCGTGACTGTGCAGATACGCTCTCGTCGGCGTTGAGACTCTTCTTCAGCAAGCCCTTTGCGAACAAGTGACTGAAACATCTTGTCTATTTTCTTTAAACCCGCCTCCAGAGCCTCGGTGCTGATATCTTGCAGAAAAACATCGTATCCGCCAGAGGCTACTGCGACGGCAATTGACGCACCCATGGTGCCGGCGCCGATGATCGCAACTTTGTGAATGGGCATGTGAGAACTCCAAAGGACGAGGGAAGCGAGGTTGTCAATCGCTGGTGCCTAAATGGCATCGGTGTTTCGCAAGAGAATTCCCAGCATAGTCAGTAGCTCGAAATACAGCCAAATTGCGCCGAATAGAATTAATCACTTGACAATAAGTCCCGAATGAAATATCGATAGCTTTTTATTGAGCGTTCGTTACAATGGTCAAAGATAAAGCAACAATTAAATCGTGAACGCAGGTCTGGGGAGTCCTGCGGCGAGCGGTAATCGGGGACTTGGTTAGCTTGCTATGCAGGGAGGCGAGCTATGTTTGTCTATGCGTTGATTGCAGCAGAGCTGGTTATGTTGTATGTGGTGTTTTGGTATCTCTTTTTGCGAGACCCGGATGCGGCGCGAAAAATTGCGGGAGGCACTTGGGGCGGATATGAAAAGAAGAAGGATTCAACTCGCTATGAGGCAGCTGCGGTTCAGACTGAAGAAGATCATTGCGACTGCCAATATTGCGGTTGTTCAGATGCCGAACATGCGGTGAAAGCATTTATGGTTCCGGTGCCTGGTGAGCTTGTATTTGATCGTCGAAAGAACAGATATATTTCAAAGCGTAAGTACTATCGCGGAAGAAGTCGGATCGCGAATTTGCTTCAACGTATAGATGAAGAGCTAAGCCGGTTTAATGTACGACCATGACTTTCAGTTCACGCAAACTATTGCCCTTCTATAACTGATTCAGATTTCACAAGCCTAATCTTTGGTTCAGCGATTGAAGTTCCACTCGTTAGAATGGCTGAAACTGCCGGGTCTACCTGTATGTACCTGGTCCAATTGTTGCTTAGTGCCAATTGAAGTTGTTCTTTGAATCTTTGCCACTGTCTGGTGGGCCGCCAATAAAAACTCCATCCAAAGGCAATCGATTTCAGGTGGATGGTGTCGGGGCTCAGGCGTATATACGACTCAAGGAGGGGATCTTTCAACACTGAACTTGCCACGCCCACGGAGCTCAAGAAACAAATGAGATTCATTGTTTGGAATGGCGACAAATCCACGCTGAACAGCGACTTCATAATTGTCGCTGTTGAGGATAGTATCCCGGAATAGGGAAACAAAAGGGAAATGAGAATTACGCAGCATCCGATGAAGGAATTACAATCCCCGCCGATGCGAACCGAGTCAATGCAGTATTGTATCTGGTTGTGATCATTGATGCCGATACACTGGTCTTACATGTCTCGTTTCACCGCAGACAAAATCTCAAGCAATGCTGTTTATGCCTTTTCACAGACGCGACTTTTACCTGGTTCCAGCCATTATTGAATCCGTGGATTGGTTGGTTTGGTTCATTCAAGATATTCGTAGTAACTCTATGTATCTCGACTCATCCATAAGATGGTGTATGTGGATCGCCGAGTTGTACGGAAACGATGGAGTGAACTTGGCAGAAGATTGCTGAAATGCTAATATCCCGCATTGAAGCTAGGTGGCACCGGCATTTGCAGGACCGGCAAAGGTTATTTGTGTCGGGAGTGTGCCGCCGATCTTGAGGCTATCGGATCTTTGAAACAGGAATCATCCGTCGGTTCTAGACAGTTCTTGAATACAAGGAGTCAGTTATGTTTAATGAGCTCACCACTCAACTGCATGTGGTTCAACGCGAGGAAGAGTTGGCTGTAGGCATGGCTATCAACGTCAATGAAGACGATTTTGAAGGTTGCGCAGTCAAAATACATGAATTGTGGGGGCGCTTCATGGCGCACAAGGATGAGATTGCTGCGAAGAAACCCAACCAGGCGCTCGGAATTGGCCACCCGACCAGCGGCGAAAAGACTTCAAAGATCGCTTTCACTTATATTGCCGCACTGCCCGTCCACTCTGTCGACAACGTGCCCCCGGGAATGGTGTCATATACTACTCCGGCGGGTCGGTATGCAGTTTATACGCATAAAGGTAAATTGAAGAATCTGCCGGTTTCGATCAAACATTTGTGGGAGATATGTTTACCCGAAAGCGGGCTGGACTACAATCAAGGTTACTTGATCGAAGTTTACGACTCGCGCTTCTCCCCGGACAGTGATACCAGCGAAATCGACCTCTATGTTCCGTTGGGCTAACTGTAGAAATTTTGCAGCTTAAACGCAACCGGTAACAAGAAAAGAAAATATCCATCGCCAGATCGGCTATTCGTTCGAAAATTTCGTCGGTGGCGATATGGCGAGCCGACCACCGGTCCGCGAATCTTGCTGTTTCTTGCGGAATTCTTAGTCGCCGCAGGTTGTCAAACAAATGCGCCGGCTCATAGAACTCAGCCTCAGCTTTGCGGCGATCATCGGGCGATCATCTGGATGTTTTTCCCTCACCAATTGCGACTGCGTCCCTTAGTAATGAGGCTCGATAGGAACAGGTCGTTAGACCATCCGTCAAAGCACATGGAGGTCTCAGGTTAAGGATATTACTTCACGATTGAAGAGCCTTGGGATGATTGATTATGCTATTCAGAGATCGACATGATGCAGGTAGAAAGTTAGTTGAAAAACTACAAGAGTATCAGGGGCAAACTGATGTTCTGGTGCTGGCATTGCCCAGAGGCGGAGTGCCGGTCGGGTTTGAGCTGGCCCGATGCTTGTGTGCGCCACTGGATGTGTTTATAGTCAGAAAGCTTGGGGTGCCAGGACGCGAAGAATTGGCGATGGGCGCTATCGCCAGTGGTGGCATAGTTGTTCTGAATTTAAAGTTGATTGATTATCTACAACTTTCAAAATCGATTATTAGTCGGGTGGAGGAAGCTGAAGGGAAAGAGCTTGCTCGCCGTGAATTACTCTATCGAAGGGGCCGTCGTCCATACGTGATGCGCAATAAGAAAATCATTCTTGTTGATGATGGATTGGCCACTGGTGCATCCATGAGGGCTGCAGTAATCGCGGTCAAACGAGCTGACCCCGGGAAACTTATAGTAGCGGTTCCGGTTGCCGCAAAGGAAACATGTATTGAGTTCAAGGATGAGGTTGACGAGATTATTTGTTTTGCAACCCCTGAGCCGTTTAGAGCTGTTGGCTCCTGGTATGAAGATTTTTCGCAAACTAGCGATGAGGAAGTTCGCCATTTGCTTGAAGTGGCGGACCTAAACTGGAAAGTAGCGTGACCGATCCAGGTTCCAGTTGACTGATTGCTGAGACTCAAGTGTTGATACCGCCAATGCCACCAGGCATTTAGTCAGGTGACAGGCGTTCTGCAAAGTGGCATGCTGAAAAATGATCCGACTTCACTTCGCGCAGCGCGGGCTCTTCCCGGCTACAGCGCTCTTTCTCCTGTTCGCTGCTTAAAGTCGGACGTAAAGGACACCGTGTGTGGAATCGGCAACCTGTGGGTGGTGATGCCGGGCTGGGAAGGTCGCCTTGCAACAGTACTCGATTGCTCCGGTCGTATAATGGATCCGGAACCGGGGCGGCGCTAATAAGTGCCTGGCTGTACGGATGCATCGGAGTGTTGTATATCTGCAGGCATTGACCGACTTCAACGATCTTGCCCAGGTACATCACCGCAATGCGATCGCTGATGTAGCGAACAACGTCGAGGTTATGCGCAATGAAGAGGTAGGTCAATTTAAACTCTTTGCGCAGGTCTATTAAAAGGTTGAGGATCTGGGCTTGAACGCTAACGTCAAGAGCAGACACCGGCTCATCCAGCACTATGAGCTTGGGTCTGAGCGCCAGGGCGCGGGCGATGCCGACCCGCTGGCGTTGTCCACCGGAGAATTCGTGGGGATAGCGATCCACCATTGATGCGGCCAGGCCTGTAAGCGACATGAGCTCAATAACTTGCTTGCGTAGCGCGATGCCAGAAGCAATTCCGTGAACCTCCAGCGGTTCTGAGATGCTTTGTCCAACCGTCATACGCGGATCAAGGCTGGCGTATGGATTTTGAAAAACAATTTGCATGTGTCTGCGTAGAATCTTCATCTCAGTCTGATTACAAGATAAGACCGGTGTGCCTTGCATGAAGATCTGGCCTTCCGTCGCCGGCAAAAGTCGGAGGATTACTCGTCCCAGGGTTGACTTGCCACAGCCCGATTCGCCGACGAGCCCCAGTGTTTCCCCCGCAATGATCTCTAGATCGACACCGTCTAAGGCGCGTACCGCACCAACTTGACGGTTGAAAAACCCTTTCTTGATAGGGAAGTGTTTCTTAATTCCCTGGACTTTGAGCAGAACGGAGGAGTTGTCATCACTAATCCCGCCCGTCTGAGAATTGAGGGTTGTTTCCACCAACTGCACTCCACGTTCTTTCAAATCCGCATCCTCAAAACTAACACAACCTGTTAGATGTAGTTCCTGTTGCCAACTAACGATGTGTGCACATGGCAATGTGTTGTTTCATGTCCCGGGGCAACACGAAAATGATTCGAAAGGTGGTCATCTTCATTTCAACTCAGACGTTTGACGACGTTACCATGACAAAAGTTGCCGTGAGCCCTGGTTTTCGGGCCTCACCACTGCAATGCGGTCCCCGCCCAAGGCATGGCACTTATGTGTCATGCTCGGTGAAACCGTCCAGGTGCGTTGAACCACGGTGGGCGCTACGCCCGGACCTCCGTTGATCGCTTCACACTGGCTAGAGGCCGGGCACTTACCATGATGGGCATGCTTTGCGTGGTGCCGATGTCCATGGTTGGCGTAAGGGCACTTGCCAGCGGCGGGGCGAATCCCACCCCCCTGTGAACAAGGTTGTGACAAATGGAGGGGCCATTGATGCTGAAGCTTTCTCGTGAAGCAAGACAGCCCGAAGTCAAAAGAACGCGAGACAGGAGAGCTGTGCCGCCGCCCTGCCGGGTCTTAGGACGGAAAGGAGTAAACTAGCGGGAGCCGGACTTGCACCGACGATCACCTGGCTTATGAGACCGGTATGTTGACTACTACACTACCCCGCATCGGTTGGCATTGGTGAAACTAGATATTTGCGATTTTAATACACTTCTTGTCAACTGTCAAAAACTTGGAAAAGAAGCGGATAAAGTGGCGCCTTAGCCCAGTTTTATTGATAGGATGGATCTTTCACCATGGCGTGGCATATATTCATATAAGCGCCTGCGATGGCTGTAGCGGAGACACTAATGAAACACCTCCTGACAGTTCCCGTATTTCTCCTTCTCACGGGGCTTGTGGTTCCGCCGGCGACCCCGGCAGCTCCGACCCCGCCTCCTGGCCAGGAATCGGCCTCATCGGCGCCTGTACCCGGTGAAGATGGCACTGTTAAGGGTTGGGAGCTCATTCAGGATAATCCGCACACTGGTGAGTGGCACGTATTTCTCTCCCATGTGGGCATGGCGGCAGTCAATAAGAAAATGGGTTGCACCCTGGTGACCAAGGCTCCATTGTGGAACGTGGTCATGTTCAACAACAAGACCAAGGTCTACTTCCTGTCACCACTAGCTGAGTGGAAAGGAGCTCAAAGCTCTCTTAAGAACAGTGCCAAGACACGACAGGCTTATAGTCGCGCAACCACCTCGTTAATTGAGAAACCGCCCAAGAAGCTGAAAGACGAAAAGATTCTAGGACACAACACCAGCTTGTACCTGACTGATAACCTCGTCACTACAGGCCTGAAAAAAGTCGAGTTTTCAATTACTCCTGAAATTGAAGCGCCAGCCCAGCTTCAGCAGGTTTTTGGCAAAATATACGGCGTTGGTCTGACAAAGCTCAAAGGGCTGCCTCTGAAGGTTTCGTATATCGACGAAAATGGGAAACGAAGTCCTGTTTTTGAAACACGAAAAATCGACGCTAAACTGATTCCGATGAAAGAGTTCAGCTTTCCTAGCAACTATAAACGGGTGGACAGTGAAATCGCAGTGCTGATGGATGAGAAAGGCCGTGAGGCCATGGCCAGCATTATGGACGATCTCGGTGAAGGTGGTGAAGGGGAAGACCTCGACACGCTGCTTGACGAAAATCCCAAGACCGGTACGCGGGCAAAGAAGTCTAAAGTCGGTGACGAGGATGAGCTTGGCGGTTCCTCAACGAGTTCTGGTAGCACCGAAGAACAACCAAACAAAAGCGAGTTTGATGACTTTCTCAGTTGGCTGCTGCCGGCGGGAGGCGGCATTGTAGTTTGTGCCACTATA